>NZ_JADJSO010000029.1:0-26245 GCF_016711665.1 Candidatus Villigracilis saccharophilus | reverse complement strand
AATTGTTGGCTTGTTGTACGCGGTATTTTGCGTTCCCAGATATTGCGGAGGACAAAGGCACCGAAAAATGCAGGAAGTCTGGAACGCGATCAAAGATGGAGCGAACGCTTATTTACAAAAGCAGATGCGCTCCATTTTGCCTTTAATTGCCATCTTGACGGTTGTGTTGTTCTTCTTCTCTGTCTCGTTCCGCCAACTCCTGAGGCCTTGGAAAGATTAGCGGTTCCACGTCGATCAGTTCGGATGCTGATCGGCTTTGCCCGCGCGATCGCCTTCATTATGGGCGCAGGTTTCTCTCTCGCGGTCGGACGTATCGGTATGCGCATGGCAGTTGAAGCCAACGTGCGTGTTGCCTCCGCTTCCAAGCGTTCCTTTGGTGAAGCGTTGCGCATTGCGTATCGCGCCGGCACCGTGACCGGCATGCTGACCGATGGATTGGGTCTGCTCGGCGGAACGATCATCTCGCGATCCTGGCATTGCCGCGCCGGGATGCTTTGCTCGGCTTTGGCTTTGGCGGTACTCTGCTGGCGTTGTTCATGCGTGTGGGCGGCGGTATCTTTACCAAGGCGGCTGACGTCGGCGCTGACCTGGTCGGTAAGGTCGAAGCAGGCATCCTGAGGATGACCGAGAAACCGGCTGTGATCGCCGACCTTGTTGGTGATAACGTCGGTGACTGCGCTGCATGGTTGCGGACATTTTCGAATCGTATGAAGTTACGATCGTTTGCGACTTATTCTTGGTCTGGCTCTCTGGCACATTACCGGGCCCTTTTGAGGGGTGATCTTCCCTTTGATGGTGCGCGGTATCGGCGTGCTTTCATCCATCATTGGCACCTATTTCGTGAAGGTGGAAAGACCCGGCAAGAGCGAAGACGCCATGAAAGCCATTTTCAGCGGATTCCTTACCTCTGCCGTGGTTTCTGCCGCGTTGTTCTTTATCGCGGGTTTTCTATATTTGAATACACCCGAAATGAGCGCGTGGGGCGGATGGTGGCGCCTGCCGATGGCCGTTGGTGTTGGTGTTCTGCTGGCGATCGTGATTGACCGCTTGACCGAATACTTCACCGGCACTCACGCTTCTCCTGTGAACGATGTCAAGAAAGCCGCGGACACTGGTCCAGCGACCCTGATCCTTAATGGTATCTCGCTAGGTTTTGAATCGTCCGTCTGGTCTGTGCTGGTGATCGCGTTGACCATCATTGCGTCCATCGCAATTTTTGGCACGATCCAAAACCCGGCTTTGGATGCCAACTGGCCGCTCGACATTTATTTTGTACGGCGTGGCATGACCGGTATCGGCATGTTGACCCTGACCGGCAACAACGTGGCTATGGACTCATTTGGTCCCATCGCGGATAACGCGAATGGCATCGGTGAAATGTCCTGGTCTGGGAAAACAGATAAGGCCACCCGGGAGGCCCAGCAGATCATGGCTGACCTGGATGCGGTCGGCAACACGACCAAAGCCATCACCAAGGGCGTGGCGATCGGCTCTGCTGTAATCGCGGCGGTTTCGCTGTTTGGTTCATTCCTTGTGGATGTTTCGCGCGCGCAGGCCAGCTTGGGAATGTCAGTTGCCCAACAAATCCAGTCGATCGGTATCCGCGTGGATGTTCCGCAAGTCTTCGTAGGTATGTTGATCGGCGGCGCTCTGCCGTGGTTGTTCTCTTCATTTGCAATTCAGGCTGTAGCGCGCCGCGTCTCTGATCGTGCTGGAAGTGCGCCGCCAGTTCAAACTGGGCGTGCTTGACGGTAAGGTCAAACCCGATTACGCGCAGGCTGTCGAAATTTCAACAACTGCCGCGCAAAAGGAATTGGTCTCGCTTGCCTTGCTCGGCATCGTGACCCCGATCGTGGTCGGCCTGTTCCTGCAAGTGGAAGCGCTCGGCGGCTTTCTGGCGGGCATCATCGTCTCCGGTCAATTGCTGGCCGTCTTCCTGAACAACTCCGGCGGCGCGTGGGATAATGCCAAGAAGCTGATCGAAGATGAACCAAAAGACCCTGCCAGAAACCTTGGCAAGGGCTCCGAACGTCACAAGGCTGGCGTGGTGGGTGACACGGTCCGGTGACCCGTTCAAGGATACCGCCCGGCCCCGCCCTCAACCCGATGATCAAGGTCGTGAATCTGGTGGCTGTTATCATCGCTCCAATCGTGGTGAAATATTCCGGCGCAAGCGGCGCGACTCAGATCGCAGTGTATGCTGTCGGCCTGGCCTTGCTCGGCTTGCTGGCCTGGGCGGTCATGCGCGTCCAGGCTTCCGCGCCTTCCATGGCAGTTATTGAAGTGGAAGAGCCGAAGAAGAGTAAGAAGTAAAAATTATTTTAAAAGGCCCGTCAGAAATGGCGGGTCTTTTTGTTTTAGGCAATTCTCAAAAATACTTGTGGTATTTGATTTTCGGAGAATTTGGATTTAGTACAATAGAATAGAACTGCCATTGGAGCGGCAAGGATTGAAAGTTTGTAATCGTGGCTTATTGTTCACGAACATTTGCTTGTTTTCATAAATCTTGGAGATTGGCATGAAAGCCCAACAAAGATTTGACTCTCCAGTTATCACTCTTGTGGTTGTTGCGGTTGCGTACGCCATTTTCTCAATGCGCGGTTGTCTGTACATCAATATGATTTCTCTGTCTTTGTTGTTGCTGGTGATGTCTTTACAAATTCTAATGCTGCTCCGTCCGGGGTTGAAAATCCTACAAAAATTCAGACGGTTATGATGGTCAGTTTTATTATCGAATGGCATTGACGCCATTTACAGAAAAGAAATTGATTTTGGGATTAGGCTTGATTACCCTGCTTATCGTCAAGCACGTATTATCTACCCGCTCCTAGCTCGCCTATTCTCTCTTGGTCAGATAGTTTATGTTCCTTTCGCGTTAGTGTTTGTAAATTATATTGCTTTATGCTTGATAGCATGGTTTGGGGCACGTTTTGCACAAATGGTGCATTTACATGGATTATGGGGACTTGCTTTTTGCCCTTTACCCGGGTTTTTTTATTTACGCTGTCTCGCGATACGACTGAAATAGTGGCAATGGCATTTCTGCTCGCTGCAATTTTATATTTGCATCAACAACGTCAGTATCTATCAGGAGTGTTTTTTGTACTGGCTTTCCCTAACCAGAGAAACGACTCTTGTCGTTTCGGGCATTTACTAGTGACTATTATTTTTACTCGTAAACGTCAGGACTTTTGGAATTTATGGTTTCCTACTTTGATCCTGCCATTAGTTATGTGTTTTGGCGTGTGCTGGTGGGAAATAATTGGAGTGGTCAGGTAATTCGGGTCATCCATTTTAGCGATGGTTTTGGCATTCCATTGCTTGGTTTGTTTCGCTTTGTTTACTCGATTATTCCACCTGCGAATTTTATTCACAGTATTTGGTTAATTGAGGTGCTTTTTCTCGGCATTTTGCGTTGGTAATTGTGTTGACGCTTTCGCGTTCCAAAAGCCAGCTGGTTATAAAAATATCTTGGTGTATATATGTACTTGAGTTTAGAGTAGCAAAATGGCGCACAAGAGCTGTGCGGTTGTAGCGAACGTTAAAAACTGAAAAGCAAATACCAATTACGGACTTGCAGAAGCCGAAACCTGGGCTTTTTGCTCTTGAAGACCACTGGATAACGAACGCGTGGGTGGCGGACAATAATTCATTTGTCTGCCGTTGCCTTTTCCAGCGGGTCTGGGCGTAGAGGTCGGTGTACCCAACTCCAACAAAAATGCGAAAGCGGAGCGTTGCACTTGATAAGGGGTCAGCCTGGCGCGCTGTTGTCTGCTGCGTGGATACCAGGCTGGATAATCTTCCTGCACCGCGCATGAGAAGCAATGCCAATATGCCAAAGCACACAACCACATCCATTGCTGTGCACTCACCAGACTCGGAGAACGGTTGCTGTTGAGTCCCATGTGTTGTTTCAGAAAACGAAACATGTGCTCAATGGCGAAACGCCAAAGATAAATACGGCACAGATCGGAAAGAGCAACACTTTGTGGACCTGTCCAGAATAACCAATCGGACGTTTGTATCGTGGCGTTCCATCCTCTTTGAGGAATTCTACTTGTACCAGAGTGCCGATCAAGGTCGCCAGTTTTTGAAATGCAGTTCATACCAGGCTCTCACCCGCACAGTTTGTTTCCCGAGTTGAAAGGTCTCGCCACGATCTTCTGTTCGATGAGAGCCATTCAACTTGAAAGGTTTCCCATGCTTGCGGGGTGCGCCACGACTACCCTTTGCTTTCTCTTGGAGGCTTTTTCATTCAAGATGCGGTTACTATGCAGTCGGATCAGTCCAAAAGTATGCTTCAAATGCTCGAAAAATGCCTAAAAGAAATGATCTTCATAGCGGCTATCTGCCACGATCACTTTCTTCTGGATCATGCACATCCAACTCCTGGACTTGCACTGCCGCTACCTTGCGTCCGTCGCTTCGGTATCGATCCTTTCAATATCCACTGGTGCTGCCCAGGAACTGCCGAAATTGATCAGGCGTACCAACCATGAATACTTGTGACCATAGCGCATCGGCTCATTCTTGCTCGACTTCAACACGCTTCGATCCGCCAAGGTCTCGGCTTGCTCATGTTCATTGGCGGTCGCATCCACTGCATACACTTTGTACGCTGCAATTGTTTCACTACCTTCTGGTATGCATGCTGGCAGGAGCGACAGAATTTCATCCATATCCATTTCTCCGTTTCCAGTCCATCGTACACACTGCAAAACTTCCGCTGAAATGGTTTCTGTTCGCTCAAGGCCACCGGTGAACTTACCTGACCTGCAACCGTCAGGGCGTCGATCAGTTCGAACAAAATATCTGCTCGCCTTCTCAGACTTTGGTATATGCTTTTCGGAACTCGCTGAGAGATTTTTTGGTCACACGAAAACTTTATCAGCAAGTTCCATTTTTGTTAATGTGCTTTGAACTCTAAACTCAAGTAAGTAATGATGATGCTTTTTTTAAATCAGGCTGTTTGGGTTGAGGATTGGGGCTTTTCCGTGTTCTTCCAGAAGTATATATTAGCATTGTCATCCTTTTTACAATCCCCTACTATTGTTAAAGGATGGATATTAAACATTAGTGCGTTTTTTTGACACTCTTAGGACTCAGTCTGCTGACAAGGTAGTGGTTGTAAAACATTAAGTTGTGCTTAATTATTCTAAAAACTTTCAGGCTCTGGCTCCTAGGGGGAAGAAGTCCCCTAGGAGCTGCCATTCGATATACGGAATGTTGGACGGGTAGGCTTTGGTGAATTTTATTATTCTCTAAGCTTACTCGACTTCTTAAGGGGCTGTCCAAAAAGAGATGGGCAGCCCTATACAATTTAAAAAAGAAGTGATTCAATGCGGGGTATGAAAACGAGAAAACGAGCAGCTCCAGTATTCAAACCATATGTGATGAACCAAATAGCGCTGATGCCGCCGAGCTATGATGAAAAGATCCCATCAGAACATCTGGTGCGAGTGGTGAACAAAGCGATCGAAGACCTGAACGTGGATGCATTGTTGAAACAATACGCAGGCGGAGGGACATCAAGCTATCATCCGAAGATGATGCTGAAGATCCTGTACTGTTTTATAACATCGTGACTCTCCCTGTTCGAGAACATCGTGCGCCCTACCCATATCTGGTGGTGTATCCTGATAATAAAGGAAGGCCGCCATGGAAGAAGAATGGATAGTGGATCGCAGCAAATTAAGGGGGATATGGTTTGAACACCCAAATTGGAGTCGGGAGAAAATTGCAAAAGAAGTGGGGCGATCGGAAGCCTGGGTAAGGAAGTGGCTAAAGCGAATTCGCCAAGCACCGTTGGAGGATCGCGAAGTTCTGATTGGACGCTCGCGAGTACCCCATAAACTTCCACCTTCAATACCCGAAGAAGTGGTGAACAAGATTCCGATATTCGCGATCACCCGCCACAACAATTAGGGCGTATTCCGGGTCCCTGACGATCATGTATTACTTGAGCAAAGAACAATCGTTGCTAGATAAGGGTGCGAAACTGCCGAGTTCCACGGAGTACGGTATGGAGAATTCTTGATAAACACCATAAGATCCCTCGCCCCTATCCGCCCATTGCAGAGCCAGAGGAGCGACCCGCACCAGGGTGGAATGGGGAGTGGATTTTCATGATGTCAGTACTGTCCCGGCTGAGCCGGAAGGCAAGCAGCAACATGTGGTCGAAATCCTCAATCTGGTCGATCATGGTTCGTCAGCCGTCGTTGCTTCAGAGCCAGCCAGTGACTACAACGCTGAAACAGCGCTCCGCAAAGTTGCCGATATTTTGCAGGACACAGGTTGTCCAGATCGCATTCGCCTTGACCGTGATACGCGCTGGGTGGGCAGTTGGACTGCCAAGGATTTTCCCTCGCCGATGCTGCGTTTTCTGCAATGTTTGGGAATTGAGCCACGGGTTTGTCCACCTCGACATCCTGAAAAAAATCCGTTTGTGGAGCGCTATCATCGCAACTTCAAATACGAATGCCAGCTAGTTCAGAATCCCACGGATCTGCCCAATACCGTTGAAGTTAACAAGCACTATGTCCAGTTTTACAATTTTGAAAGACCAAACCAAGCCATCACCTGTGGCAATCAGCCACCCCATGTTAAATTTCCTGAGAAGCCTGATCTAACCCCTGTGCCGGAAACCGTTAACCCAGATCGTTGGTTGATGGCGTTGACTGGCAAAACCTACAAACGAAAGTTGGATTCGAAAGGATGTTTCCAATTGGGCAATCAGGCCTATTACGTTCAGAAAAGTCGTCGCGGGCAAGTCGTTGTGATCTGGGTGGATGCACAAAAACGGACATTGAGTGTGTACAAGGATAAAGTGGTTATCAAAACGTTGCCGATCAAAGGACTGCAAAACTGCACAATGAGATTCCAGGAGTATCTTGAACTTATGTGCAAGGAAGCCATCTCAGCCTGGCGTAAGGCTCAGCATCGGACTGGTCGGATATGGGTAGGACGCACGGTGTTATCGAACAGGAGAGTCACAGATGAAGTGGGAAGTCAAGGTGCAAAGAAAAAACACAGATAAGATAGGATGGGGCGCAAGGGAGCGAAAAAACAACAACACACCCATTGCCACTTTTGCATGTTGGCAAAAGCGTTGACAAGAGTTGTATAATAATATTGAGCGACGAGCCCGCAAAACCCCGCCGTGGGTCTCCTATTGGGAGTTCACACTATTTTGTGTTTGGGACGTCGCTCGCATGTCCTTTCGTCCAGCCTTGGTGATCTTGCCTGTACGGGTGGTCAATCCGCTATCGTGAATCCTGGCGCCCAGTCCTGCATACCCTACCAGGTGTTTGGCGTCTTCAAAGCGGGTGATCTCGCCAATGGCCGCAATGAGGGTCAAGGCGGTCGTTATACCAAAGCCAGGAAGCTGGATCAGTCGGATCACGCGTTCATCTTGGCTGCCAATTCTTTCATGGTAGAAGTGATCCGCACAAGTTGATCCTCGGCAAACCGCAAAGTTTCCAGGTCGCTCTGCAGGTTGACCTTCTCCAACTTGCTTGGCAAAGCGTTCCACCACTCTCTTTGGGCTGGATGAAATGGATTGCCTTCCGTGGTGCAAGGTGATGCCGTTGTAGAATGGCGTGCAGCCGATTCTTTGCCTGTGTGGACAGCCGCGTCAATTTACTTGCTGCGCGACGAGTGCGCGCAGTTCGCGCACTTCGACTGGCGGTACCCAGATGCCCACCAGCAGGTCTTTGGCCAACAAGCGCGCCAGAATGGAGGCTGCAATCTTGTCCGTCATTACTTGAGATCTGGTGATCAGTGCCAGATGTGGTGGGTGCACCACGGTCACCGACATCACATGCGCCGAGAATTCATCATACAATCCCAGCATTGGTGGTCATCTCTAGCGCAATTGCATCTTGCTGATTGAGTGTTTTCTTCATCCAGGCTTCAAGACGGGAAAACTCAACCGCTGCGCAGGCAGGACTACGTGCAAGTCAGCATCCACGCCCAGCGCGATCAAATAGTACTTGTGGACATCAAGTCCAATATAACGTTTGGGAATTATTTTTGGTGCCACTGGGGTACCTGATTAAAATTGAAAGTCGGGTACGTTCATTTTTGGGCCACTGGATCACACACAGATACGGGCTTGTTCTGAAATTTTGAACTTCCAAGTTAAGCGGATCTGAACGCGGCCAGGTCCAAACACGATGACGGGCTTGCCTTTGCTGTAAGTAAATCAGAATTAAAGGCTTCCCAGACTCTACCTCGACTGGACCCTAACGCAGCGTTCCCGGATACGCGTTCCCGTTCACTGAACATTCATAGCATATCCAAAAACGTACCCGACCGCAACTCTATTCTCGAGTTGCATTTTCATGCTAACACGATGTTATAAAACAGTACAATCCTGATCTATGGATATTGCAAGAAGATCTACACATCGCGCAAGATCGCAGCAGCGGTGAGAGAGAACATTCATTTCATGTGGATCAGTGGGGAGAACACACCCGACCATCGCACGATCAATGAGTTTCGCGGGAAGCGCATGCAGCCCGTGATCGCGGAAGTGTTTCATGCAGTGGTGGAGTATCTGGTAGCAGGGAATTATGTGAAGCTGGAAAATTATTATGTGGACGGGACGAAGATCGAAGCAGACGGGAACAAACACAAGGTGGTGTGGGCGAAGCGCAAGGAACGGTATGAAAAAGCAGTGAAGGAGCAGGTGAATGAACTGCTGAAGCAGATCGAAGCCGAGAACGAGGCGGAAGAAGCAGAATATGGAGAGCGGGATCTGGAAGAGATGGGCGGAAGAAACGAGGATGTGAATGGGGAGCAGTTGAAGAAAAAGATCGCTGAATTGAATGAACGCTTGCGGGACAAACTCCAGAAAAGAGAGAATACCAGCACGCGACAGGCATTGAAGAAACTGGAAAGCAACTGCCTGCCAAGGCTGGAAAAGTACGAAGAGCAGACGAAGGTACTGGCAGGACGGAACAGCTATTCCAAGACCGATCCAGATGCGACTTGCATGCGGATGAAAGAGGATCGCGGAGCGGAAAGACCGTGGGCGAAACCTGCCTACAATGTCCAGGTGGGGACAGAAGGAATCTGTCAATGACAATTAGAAATGGACTTGGCGACAATTAGAAATGCCCATGGGGTGGGAGCGTGTGGAGTGCAGCTGGGGCTAGCCCCAGCTGCACTCCACACGCTGAAAAAAAATCTAATTGGGGGTTTCTTGCTTGATGCGTTGGGCGGCTTGTTGTGCTCGATGACTAGGGATCTCCTTTCCAAATTCCACGATGATGCTGTGGTGGACGACGCGGTCGATGGCGGCGGCGGTGGTCATGGGGTCTTTGAATATTTGATCCCATTGTGAAAAAACCAGGTTCGAGGTGATGATGACACTGCGACGTTCGTAGCGTTCAGCCAGCAGGGTGAAGAGTACCTCCATCTCGTCGCGGGATTGCTGGACGTAGCCGATATCATCGAGGATCAAGACTTCGTAGGTGTCGAGGCGGCGCAGTTCGCGCTCAAGGAGCAGGTCACGTTTGGCACGCAGAAGTTCGTTGACCAGGTGAAAGGTGGGAGTAAAGAGAACACTGTGTCCAGCCTGAACCAGTTGGTGTCCGACTGCGGCAGCAAAATGAGTTTTCCCAACTCCCGGTAAACCAAAGATGAGCAGGTTTTCGGCGCGGGCAACAAATTCGCCGTTGCACAGTTGCGCCAACTGGCGAGTGAGGCGCAGGGGCAGTTTTTTTTGATCGAAAGCTGCCAGGGTTTTGGCTGCAGGCAGGCGGGAGGACTTTTGCAGGCGCTCGACGCGGCGCTGACCGCGCCCCTCAACTTCCTGCTCAAGTAGTTCGGACAGAAAGGTTTCGAGCGGCCAAGTTTCGCGCGTGGCTGTGGTTAGCAGGTCGCCCACGATTTCCACGGCGGTGGGCATCCGAAGCGTCCGCAGGTGTTGTTGAATTTGTTCAAGCGGCGACATGCTCAGCCTCCACCAGGAAGAGCTGGTCATAGAGGGTCAGGTTCACCAGCGGGAGAGCAAGAAGCGGAATACCCTTGGGAGCGGTCATCACTCCGGTCAGCTCGGTGATGGTTTTTTCATCCCAGAGGTTTTGACCTTGGTCTTGATCTAGCAGCAGGTGAAGCGCCTGGGCAACATCCGCCTCCAATCCGAGAGCAGCTTGTTTGAGGATCCGCAAATAGGTCAGGTCTGCACGTCGGGGTGGCAAATGCTCGTTGAGGACATCCCAAGCCTGTCGGAAGACGTCCAGCGGAAAAAGATCATCACGGTAACGGTAGTTGCGAAATCCGCCAGGTTTGCGCAGCAAGCTGTCGATCACGTGGCGATAGTTGATTTGGTAGTGGTGGGCGCCTAGCACGCGCGGCATGCTCTCAATGCGCTGGTTGGCGTACCAGACCTCAATGTGCCATTCATAGACACGCACAGTGGCCCGCTTGCCTTTCAGTCCGCTCGGGACGCTGTAGCCATTGCTGCCCACCCGAAGAATTCCGTTTTGTCCAACCCGCACGTTGAGTTCACGCATCTGTGGCCAGGGCTTGGCGGTGAGCGGTTTCATCACGGCGATTTCTTCGTCCAGTTTGACCTGTCGCGCGGCATTGCGTTTCTCCATGATCTCGAACAGAAATAGTTCATAGGCTGCGATGCTCTCAAAGTTTCGGCTGCCACGCAAGAGCAGATGTTGCCGCACTGCCCGTTTCAGTCCGCCGTTGGAAGATTCAACGTCACCATTTTCGTTGGGGCTGGATAGATGGATCGTGCGCGCCTCGAGACCATAGTGCGCCAGCAGTTGCAGGTATTCCTCGTTGTAACCGCGTTCGCTCGGACTTTTTTGTCGGTCTGCCACTCCCAGTTTGTGGGTGGCGGCGGTCGTGTGGTCGGTCTGGTGAGCCTGTGGCACGTACCCAAGTTTGAGCAAAGCGCTTTGCAGTCCCAGGCGGATCGAGAGCAGCGATTCGCTTTGCACCACGCGTCCCCACTCCCAGTTCGAGTATGGCAGGACGCTGTGGAATAGAATGTGCTCGAATGGTTCTCCCTGCAGTGTGACTTCCAGTTCGTTCATGCACGTCCCATCGCTTTGCAGAACTTCACCCGCTTGGTGGATTTGGTCCAAGGTTAGCGTCGGGTTGCCATTCAGAACCCGCCAGTTACTAATGTGGCGTTGCAGCGTGCGCAATTGTCCTTCCTGATATTGAGTTCCGTCCCGCTCACACAACCATTCAAATATGGCTTTTGCTTCCAACTCGGGTGCTGTCGCCAGTTTGATTTCTATCTCCGCCCAGTCCTTTTCAAATGGGTCAGCTCGGGTACGGTAGCCGCGTGATTCTTTCAGAGCACTGGGTAGCTGTCCCAATTGCTCATATTTTTGTACGGTCTTGCGACTGCGCAAGTTGACTTTGACCGCCGCTTGTTGCTGGGTCTTGCCATTCGTTCGTTCTCTCATCAGTAGCCTCACTTGGGCATCGGTCGCGGTCATGGGCTCTCCTTTTCCAGAAGAGTGTAGTCCTTTCCGACACCCTATCGGTGGGCATTTCTAGTTGTCGTTGGGGGCAGAAACACGAGCTGGAGAACTATGTCAAATACCCGACCTTCTACCAGGACACCCATCATTATCGCAACCCTGAGATCATTCGCAAACATCAGTTTCGCTCGGATCATTTCGAGTATGACCCCGAAAGCGATCAGTTCATTTGTCCGGCGAAAAAGAGATTGAGCTATCTCTACACCAGCAAGTACAAGACGGCCAATGGCTATGAAAGTGAGCGCAGGCATTATGAATGCAGCGAATGCCAGGACTGTCCACTCAAGCCGCAATGTACCAAGGCCAAGGGCAATCGGCGGATACAGGTCAGCTTTCGCTTGATCGAATTCCGAAAACAGGCACGGGAGAATCTCACCTCTGATCTTGGAAAAGAACTACGTGCCAAACGCTCGGTGGAAGTCGAGACCGTCTTCGGTCACATCAAACACAATATGAGCTTTCGAAGATTTCATCTCAGGGATTTGAAAAAGGTGAATACGGAGTGGGGCTTGGTGTCCATTGCACATAATATGCGAAAACTGGCGGGGTGATCTCCGCCAGTTTTTTTTCATTTCTTATTTCTTGCCCGTTTAGGCTTATTTTTGGGCTGTCCATTTGTTGTTTCTGGACAGCCCCTTAAAGTCGGGTAAGCTTGAAGAATGACCAAATTCAAGCAAACCTACCCGACTGACCTCAAGTATACCGAATGGCAGTTGATAGCGGACTTTTTTCCGATGGGACGTCCCGAAAATGGGACAAATTATCAATGCAATCCTATATGTAGTCCGTACAGGCTGCCAATGGCGCATGTTGCCGAAAGACTTTGCACCCTGGCAAACGGTCTACGGTTACTTTCGAAGATGGAAGCGACAAGGTCTTTGGGTGCGCATTAATGAAGCCTTGGTCAAGACTGTGCGTGTGCAAGCGGGACGTGATCCCAAGCCGAGTGCCGTAATTATTGACAGTCAAAGCGTCAAGACATCGGAAGGCGGCGAACAACGCGGTGTAGATGTCCACAAACAAACTCCGGGACGCAAACGCCACATTATTGTAGACACTTTGGGCTTGCTTTTGATGGTTTTGGTTCATAGCGCCAGTATTCAAGATGGTCGCGGTGGATACCAAACCTTGCAGAAATTGTTCGATAAAATCAAACTCAATATTCATAATCGTTGGTGTCGCTTGAAATTGATTTGGGCAGATGGCGCTTATGTCCCTATTGTGAAAGAAGTACGCAAGCATTTTGGTTGGAAGTTGGATATTGTTCGCAGATCAGATAAAGCCAAAGGATTTAAAGTCTTGCCACATCGTTGGATTGTCGAGCGAACCTTTGGTTGGCTGGGTCGCTATCGTCGTCTATCACGTGATTTTGAACATACCGTTTCGTCCAGCGAGTCTGTGGTTTATATCGCCAGCATTCGGCGTATGTTGAAATTGGCTACAAATTGACTTAAGAAACACTCTCTAAGGCTTTTGGTAAAAATATTCTGAGGAACTAAAAATATTGTTTTAATTTAGCGGTAATCGTATTTGATTTGTAAATAGTAAGGCCGAAAACAAGCAATACAATCCAATAAATACTGGATGAAAATAATGCGAGTATTGAGAATATACTCACCCCTGCCCAAAGCCACCAATGTACTTTGAAGTTCTGTGCCGTCAGCCATATCATTGCTGGAATTAACATAGGCAGGTCATAGGCGTAAGCTCTGGGTGCACAAAAGTGATGCGGCGAGGGCAAGGGAAAAGAATGGAATTGTGGGCAAAGAGCGGAATTTCCAGAGAACTAACACAGCCAGGGCAATTAACAAAAAAGTGAATGGCAAATTGGCTGTGCCAATCCAGTTTTCCTGTGATCCCAACAGGCTGGGAAAAGTTGAGAATGGCAGCCCGTCTACTCTTTGACCTGATGTTTGTAAACTTTGGACCATTTCCAAATACCATCCTGGGCTGAGTGTGGTTGCAATGAGAAGCCTGACAGGCGAAAGGACAACACTGATCGAAGCGCGCGTTTCCCTGAGCGCAAAATAAAAAAATACTAAAAGGAATAATGAGATGGGGTTTTGGTTAGTAGGAATGGATATAATAGTCCAACAAGGATATCTTCTTGAGTTCGGCAGCCCAGATTATCAATACCAATAAACCAAGCAGAATATAATCCATTTGTCCTACCATGATTAGCTGCATACTTATGGGGACAAGGAATGCCAGTATTAATATTTTGTCTTGAACCTTGAAGTTTGGCTCGTAGTATTGGGTTAATGAGTTGACGACCAAAATCGCGCTAATGACAGATGCCGCTTGATACAGCAATAACCCAATCGCTTTCGGCCAGATTGCAAAGGGAATGTAAAACCAGGCTGTCCATGGCAGATACCAAAAAGGCAGGTGATACTGTCCGACAATGATGTAGATCGATTTTCCCGCTAACGATGCAGAAGCAGCGCCTATAGAACACATCAAAATCGTGCCAATCACTTTTTGCGTTCTGGATGAAAAGTAATATTAAACTAATGGATAATGTCGAAAAAACAAAGGTTGAATATAAGATTTTCTTTATGGAAATGAATTTCATCTATGATCCAATATCGGCTGAAATTTGGCAATATTATTTGCCTTTATTGTAGACAATATAAATGTTGCGATAACGATTAAATATGCTTCAGTGGAAAATTTTGTTGCAAAGGATACGACCCGACCGCAGAGCCAATTAATGCTGTCGGAATTGTTTTTCGGATGTCACCCAGGTCAAGGCAGGGATTAGGAATGGAAAGTTGTATGAGTATGCGCGTGGAGCACATAACATGGATGCTGATAATGTGAGGGCTAAAAAGGGGGCAGTTGGCAGATATCGATTCTTCCACACAATGATAGTGGTCAAAAACAAAAGGATGATCGTGATTGGAAGGTTCGCTGTTCCAGACCAATTTTCCTCTCTGCCAATTAACTCTGAAAGCGTTGTAAAGCCCCAAAGGTTGTCAGTGCGCAGTCCGCTCGCGTTTAACATTCGTATCATTTCATGTGGCCAGTTTGGTATCTGGATGAATGCTATTAAACTTAACATGAGCACACTAAGAGATGCTGAAATTAAAAAAGATTTTCCTCCTCGTAAAATGGCAAAAGGAATGAATATGATCAATAAATGTGGCTTGAACAGAAAGATGGGAAACAATAACCCCGCTTGAAAATTTTGTTTTTTGTCCATCAGAAAAATTGCCGCAATAATAATTGCCGCAAGGATAAAATCCACTTGCCCGGCTCGAAAAAGTAGCCAGCACATTAACATGGCCATTGCCGCGATGAGCATTTGGCTGGCGAAAGATATTTGATTATTAAAATGGCGACTCGTGGAATATATTATAAAAAGAATGCTTATAAAGGTAACGCATGTGTAGATTATTTTGCGGTTCCAAAGGAAAAGAATGCCAGCGGAATAAAGAACCAGGATACCCAGGAAAATACCAGTATGGGAATTTTTCAATCCCGTAAGTGCGATATATGTTTTCCCCCCGTAATGCTACTCTCGCTGAAGAATAAAACACGTTGAAGTCCCAAAATTCACTTTGCGCAATCGTATATAAAATGAACCAAAAAATGATAAGAAAACAGGTCAGTGCAAAGGATGCGTAAAGGATTTTTTTATGACTTGTTTTCATGGATATAGCCTGCTATTTTTTAGAATAAACTTCTACATAAAACTGCATCGTTTGTCTTAAAGGATGTGTTTTTTTTATCAATGATCTGTTGTGTCGGATGCAATTGGGACAATGTAATTTTTGATTATTGATTATTCACATATGATAATGCCATTCCCAATAATGTGGAGTATGATTTTAAGATGCAAAGATCTTATCCCTGCGTGAAATAAAATGAAAAACGAGAAGAAAAAGAAGAAACTTGGACATGCCGAATGGATAAAATTATTTCTAGGGACAGCACTTCTCTTTGGAAGCATTGTCCGCTTCTACCCCGGGCTGCAAGCTGGATTTCCATTAAATGACGGCGGCATGTTCCTGAGCATGATCCGCGACCTGCGTGCCAGTCATTACTCCCTGCCTGCGCTGACTTCGTACAATAACCTGAACATCCCCTATGCGTATCCGCCTTTTGGTTTTTATTTTGCGCGCCTGGTTTCAGATCTATTTAACTTTTCTGAAATAACCCTGCTGCGCTGGCTTCCTCCCACCATCAACACATTGTCCATTTTGGCTTTTTACATGCTGGCATCGCTTCTGCTTGGATCGCGCAGGCGCGCCGTGGTCGCCTTCCTTTTACGCCTTGTCGCCCGGGGCTTCAGCCTGGTTCATCATGGGCGGCGGATTAACGCGCAGTTTCGGTTCGATATTCATGCTGCTTTCTCTTTATTGGGTGTATCGCTTATTTCGTGATGGGGGGAAACGCGAACTGGTACTTTCAATTTTGTTTTGCTCGTTGACCATACTTAGCCATCCTGAGGTTGCTATTCATACCGCCGCTGGTTGTATCCTCTTATGGCTGATCTATGCGCGTTCGCTGCGGACCGCGCATCTTTCTTTCGTTGTTCTGTCCGCCTGCCTACTCTTTACCGCTCCTTGGTTGGCGGGCGTCCTTTCACATCACGGACTAGCCCCATTTCTTTCCGCGTTGAACACTGGTTCTTACGGAAGTTCGATCTGGCGCGCCTTTATTTCAGCCCTATTCGCCAGCCAGTCAGTTATTCCGATCCTGCTTATCTCACGCCTGCTTGGAATTGTTTGGGGTGTGTGGAAACGTAAAACCTTCCTGGTCGTATGGGCTATTCTTCCTTATCTTATCGAGCCACGCAGCGCCTACTATTGCCTTCTACCCATTTTGTATGTTGATGGCGCTCGCCCTTACAGATGCGCTCCTGCTTTTGTTGATTATTTTCATAAAGATAATTCCACCTCCCCCAGGATTGAGTTTGATCAACGTGCATGGTTAAACATAACCCTGCTTTTGGTCATGATCTATTTATTTGTAGAGTCCAGTCTGTTCGGTTTTAAAATTGATTAACACCAGCCTCTCCATTGCCGACCGAGAAGCGATGTCCTGGATTCAACAAAACACACCTGCCCGCGCTCATTTTCTTCCCTATCACGGGTGTGCCCAGCCCGGAGATCGATCCGTTCGTTGAGTGGTTTCCCGCGCTTACAGAGCGGCGCAGCCAGACAACGATTCAAGGGCTTGAATGGCTGTTGGGTCCCAGGTTTTATGAAAGGTACGCGGATCTTGCCGAAGTACAAGTATGCAAAGATGCCGCCTGCCTCGCTGCATGGTCTGCGCGCACGGGTTTGGATTATGAATATGTTGTTGTTCAAAGTTCTGGAGTTAGTTTGGAACTGATCAATTCACTTCGGTCTGCTGGTGGGTACGAAACTGTTTACGCAACAAAAGAGGTCTTGATCTTTTCCTTGCGGCGTCCGTAATCATTGTTTTTCAAATAGATCACAACATTCGCCGTGTCATACACCGCTGTGTAATCTGCGGAGTTGCTTAAGTTGATATCCAGCGCAATGTGAGCGCCGCCTTGTTTTCGCACGTACACATAGGAAAAATCCCAGCCAATCTCCTGCGCCCATTGGTTCAGGCAGTCAACATCCTCTGCGGCGCATTGCTGTAGGTCTTGATATGTCTCCACCCGCGCGCCAAAATTTCCATCATTAAGCCATTCATACCCAAAGACTGTGGCAAGGCTCGTGCGTTCGGTCAATGCCGGAAACCACTCAGAGGAAGAGTCATTTAATGGCAATCCTCGCGTAACAAGCGCGAAACGACTGTTCGGGGGAGTGTTTTTCTTTACCCAATTAAACGCGTCCAGATCGGCTTGGGTTAATGTGGATTGCTGTTTGATATTCGCTCCCACCTGTAATGCAGACAGGCTGGTGTACATGAAAAGAATCGCGATAAATATTTTTACAGTTTTTCCTTTCAATAAACTGCCGACCCAATCCTCATTATTTGTGACTATCTGACCCAGGTTTAAATTACGCAATCCCGGCAGGACAGTTTGCTCCAGTCCGATACCTGCGAACATCGCCAGGGGAATTATCATAAACAGCGCGCCGCCGCGCGGCTCCAGCAGGTGCATCAGGAAGAACCAGAGCGGAATAAAAAATTTCCTTTTGGCAAGGAGAGTGAAGATCCCGATCAACCCCAGAATCGCGATCAAGGTCAGGTTCGGCTCGTCAGTGAAATCAAAGCGAAACAGAATAAGGAGACCTGTAAGCGCGTTGTAGCTGTTCTGTTTTGCCGCGGACATGGCTGCAAGAAAAGGACCCAATCCATGCCTTGTAAGAATTGTCAGCCACCACGGCGCTGTGATAAGTAAAATGCCGAATGCGGCGATGATTGCCCGCAAAAAACCTTTCAGCGAGCGGTCTTTCCACAAATAGAAGAACAAGGCGCTGACGGCCGTATGTGTAACTGCTTCGGGGTGTGTGTAGACGACCAACGCTCCCAGTCCAATCATTGCGAGGGAGGTACCCTGTGATTGCTGGGGAGAAAAATATATAAGCCTGGCGCATGGCGAGTAATGCGAATAGCAGACCAAATGCCCGCGTCACGCCGCCGCCCATGATGAGCCAATCGAATGCGCGCGGTACGAACGTGAATGCCAATAGCGCCAGGGCTGCCTGGGCTTTAGAATCAAGGATCTCTTTTGCCAGTAAATAAAAAGCGGGGATGGTCAGTGCGCTTACAATGGATGGCAGGAATTGCATCAACTTAAGCACTGAAACCTGTCCTGCGCTGGCGATCAGGCCGTAGAGATAAAATGCGAACGGGGGATATGCAAATGGTAAAGCAGCGTTGTTGTATGTGGTGTAATGCGGCAGGATGAAATGATTCCCCTGCAAATCAAGGATCATTTTGTAAAAGAGGCCGCCATCGTTTAGCGGGAAGGACCCCGACAGCGGGGCGGAAATTCGGACAGCGAATCCAACCAGGGTTAAGAAAAACACCAGGGCAAAGCTAGCGCGGTCTATTTTCAATTTTGACGCCCTTATTTTTTATGGATTTCTTCTTACTTTGTAAAATTCTTCTGCCACTCAAACAACTTGTTCAACGCCTCGATGGGCGAGAGCGAATTCACATCCAATTTTTTCAATTCGTCCAATAACGGACTTGTTTCGGGGAACAACATCGCCTGTTGCGCGCCTTGTGGGTTGATCTTTACCGCGCGCCCTGAAGTTTTTTCAAGCTCGGCCATGATCTCGTTTGCCCGTCCAATAACAGGCGCGGGTAAACCCGCTAGTTGCGCCACGTGAATTCCATAGGAGCGGTCCGCGCCGCCTGCGATGATCTTGTGCAGGAACACTACTTTATTATCAGCTTCGCTGACTGCCACGTTGTAGTTGCGAATGCCTGGCAGCAAGTCGGCGAGTTGAGTCAGTTCATGATAATGGGTTGCAAACAAAGTCTTCGCGCGCAAATGCGGATGATTGTGAATGTACTCGATGATGCCCCATGCGATGGAAAGACCATCATACGTTGAAGTGCCGCGCCCGATCTCATCCAATATCAACAATGATCTTGAAGTGGCGTGATGCAAAATATTGGCCGCCTCCACCATCTCCACCATGAATGTGGATTGCCCCGCATGAATTTCATCCTGCGCGCCGATGCGCGTAAAGATCCTGTCCACCAATCCGATCTTCGCAGACGCGGCAGGCACGAACGATCCCATTTGCGCCATCAACACGATCAACGCCGCCTGACGCAAATAAGTGGATTTACCCGCCATGTTCGGCCCCGTGATGACGCGCACCACTTCGCCTTTTTCGAAGATGACATCATTGGGGATGTATCTGTCATTGGATAATAATTGTTCGACGACAGGGTGACGCCCCTCCTGGATTTCCAATCCGCTTCCTTCGTTGACCTCGGGCCGGTTATAGCCTTCGAGAGCAGCTACTTCGCCTAAAGCGGACAACACATCCAGTTCCGCCAGCGCCCGTGCTGTGGATAATATTTTACTGGCGGCTTTCGCCAATTCCGCACAGACTTCACGGAACAAACGAGTTTCAATTTCTTTGATTCGTTCTTCGGCGTTCAAGACCAGCGTTTCATATTCCTTCATCTCTGGTGTGATGAAGCGCTCCGCATTGACCAACGTCTGCTTGCGAATGTAATTCTCCGGTGCGCGGTCGGCCGCGCCGCGTGAGATTTCGATGTAATACCCGAAGACCTTGTTGTAACCTACTTTGAGAGTCTTGATACCGGTCTTTTCGCGTTCAATGCTTTCGAGGTTTGAGATCCAATCCCGCGCATGTTTGGATGCTTCGATCACGCCATCCAATTTCTGCTGAGTAGCCGGGTTTGATGACGCCAGTGTTTTGCAAAGTCGCCGGCGGATCATCGTCAATGGCATTTTGTAATAATGAATATTGCTCTTCACAAACTGTCCACTGTCCACTGATACCTGATACCGGCTGACTGATCACTGCTTTGATCTTCGGCAAATATCCCAGCGTACTTCTCATTGCCACCAGATCTCTTGGCTGTGCGTTCCCGGCAATGACACGGTTTATTAACCTTTCCAGATCGTTCAAAGGTTTTAGGGTTTCGCGTAATTCGGCGCGCACCATGCCGTTATTGAAAAAGTACTGCACTCCATCCTGACGCTTATTGATCTTTTCCACATGCAGTAAAGGCTGACTGACCCATTGATGCATGAGCCTCTTGCCCATTGGTGTGATGGAATAGTCAAGCGTTCCCAGCAATGATCCTTTGCGTTCGCCACGCAGGGTCTCATCAAGTTCAAGGTTGCGGCGCGTGGACGCATCCAATGTCATGAATTCATTGAGACTGTAAACACGCAACGAGGTCAATAAATTTAACGCGTCAGGTTGGGTATCTTTAAGATATTGCACGATCCCACCCGCTGCTCTTACGGCAAGACTATGGTCTTTCAATCCAAAGCCAACCAGTGTCGAAGATTTGAATTGCGCGAGCAATGTCTCATTGCATTTGCCGGGTTCAAATTTCCATGCGGGCAAGGCCGTTAGATGACCGGTAATTCCGTCAGGCAGAATTTGATTATCAGGATAAATAATTTCGGCTGGATGTAAACGAGTCAATTCGGCGCGCAGGGCTTCGAGCGGAAGCTCGGTGACGGCGAATTCTCCAGTGGTCACATCTGTATAGGAAACAGAAGCGGTCTCACCGTTAAGCACGACCGAGGTTAAATAGTTGTTCGCGTCGCCGGGCAACAGTCCTGCTTCTGTCACAGTGCCCGGTGTCACCACTCTGACCACTTTCCGAGGAAAAATCCCCTTGGCGGGCTGGTCACCGACTTGTTCGCAAATGGCGACGTGATATCCCTTTTCGATCAGGCGCGCCAGATAATTTTCAACCGCATGATATGGGATGCCTGCCAGCGGCGTGCGCACTCCGTTGCCGATGGGACGGGAGGTTAATACAATGTCAAGTTCGCGTGCGGTGATCTCTGCATCTTCGTCAAAGGTTTCGTAAAAATCACCAAGCCGAAAGAACACGATCGAGTCGGGATACTCTTTTTTGATATCCAAATATTGCTGGCGGACGGGAGTGACATCATCGTTGGACATGGGGCGATTTTACCCCATTTGAAGATGATGATTAAAATGAATGATGAAGCGGTAAAATAGGTCATTCCATTTTGAGGTGTGCCATGTTCGGCAAACGCAAAGATTTATCCAAATCACAACTTCCTTTTTCCCAACCTGCAAATGAAGCTGCTTCATATGAGGATTTTTTATCGCAATTGGAAGAATTGTTTAACAGCGAAGACGCTGAAGCATTTTTTGAAGCGATCGAGAACGCGCCCGTCCGTTGGCAGCGTAAATCGGAAGTCATGATTTCAAAGGTGGTGGGACTTTTGCGTGCCGGGGAGGAAGATGAAGCTATAAAAGTTCTTGATGAGATCGAGCGGATTCATCCAAGGTTTGCGCCGTTGTATTATTACAAGGCGAATTTATATATGCAGAATTTATATCTCGCTCACACATTACGAATGATCCGTAAGGTTCGTGTACTGGGAACCTTGGATGATGAAGCCGAAAATAGCATGAGTGAAATGGAAGAAATATCGCGTAAGATGGTGGAAGAAACAGCCGCAGAATTAGGCGTCTCTTATGATCAGATGGAAAAAGCCAGTTGGTATCACGAGGCCTCGCAGGAAAAACTGAGCTCAGGTCAATGGCAGGGCGCTGAACAAAATGCGCGCGAGGCGATTCGGCTCATCCCAAAGTGGACAGCCCCCGCAATAACCATTCCTATATTCTTTATTTTATGGGAAGAATGAACGAGGCATTTATCGAGGCGAACGCGGTTCTTAACCAAGATCCGCGGAATTTGTATGCATTGAAAAACCTTGTCGTTTTTCACACAGGACTTGGGGAGGATGAAAAGGCCCGTGAGTTTTCGGCACGAGTTGCCGCGCAAATAACAACGCTTCCTGAAGATGATCCGGACATGGATTTGATCATTAGCGTATTGAGCATGGTGGATGATAGAGAAACTCTTTGGCAATTGGCGCAGAAATATGTAAGACGTGATTATGATGACTTGTTGGATGACTCCTGGTTGGCGCTTGGTGTGGCGGCGATCCGCAGCGGATATTTGAAGGATGCGGTGAAATTGCTCGAAAAAATAGAGGAATATTCCGATCCCGCCCAATCGCTGTTGCCCGAAGTTCGTAAGGCCATAAAGAGCGGAAAACCCATATCTTCGCCACCCATGTATTCCATGATAGGTTTGTTATTGCCTGCGGCAGTGTTGCAGGAATTAATTGATATACCAAGCAGGTATATCAACGACGAGGAACTTCCCCGGCATATCCAAAAGAAGATGGAGGATTTTGTTCAAAAGAAACCTTTTGTGGTGAATGGTCTATTGCGCTTGATGGTTGAGCCGAACGCGGCTGATATTATCCTTGATTTGCTTTTATCCTTTCATAAGCCCGAAGTAGATGCGCGTTTGCTGGCCTTTGCGCTTGGAGATGTTGGGACATCTCAACAGAGGCTGCATGTCCTGTCTGCAATGGCTCAAGCGGGCAGGGAAGTGCCTCCCAGTCCGATCCGCTTTTGGAATGAAGAAACTGCTGAATGGACTGAGGTGGATTTTTATGCCCAGATGCTCTCCGATGATATTGAATTGAACATCTCGCCCAGCGCAGCGATTTGGGCGGAAAAAGCGCAGAATGTAAAAGATGACGCGGATAAAATAGCATGCTTTCGCAAGGCAGTTGAGCTAGATCCAGAAAGCGGATATGCCGTACACAGCTTGGCATTTTATTAATAAGAAACGGGCAAAAAGAGGAAGGGCTAAAATTTGCAAAATGCGCCATTAAAGTTGACCCGGAATATATGTTTGCCTATGCAAACTTGGGGCTGATGGAAGTGCAGAATGAAACTCCAAATAAAGAACTCGCGATTGAATATTTAAATAAGGTATCGAAGGCTTCGGTTATTACCACTCAAACCGCATTCATAATGCATTTTGCAAGGATGCTCTTGGCGGTTCAAGACAAGGAATTTGAATATGCTCGCAAGGAATTAGAAATTGCAGTTGATCTTCGCCCGGACGATTCCATGCTCGAAGGCTGGGATGATAGACTAAGGATGGGTGAAATTTTCTCGGGCGGGTGGCTTGCCAAATATCAGGAACAGAGCCGTAAACGGACATACAGCAAACTGTTGAAGAACAAGCGTTGAGAAGATTCCAGTTCTCGGGTAACATTAAATGCTCTCACGCGTGATGTTTTAGGGACTGTGGCGCGTATTTGGAAATTGACAGCTTACGGCAAAAAAGCTGAATTGATAAACAATATTGTTGAAAGAATGCAGGAGGTTGAAGCTGTTCAATATGTATGGGATGATTATTTGAACGATGCAGAGAGGGTGCCATGATTGGATTAATGAGGTCAACGGCGTGCGTCCCTTTTGGGGACTTTACGATAAAATATGTAGCGCGATGAAGAAGAATCCCCGTATTGGAATTATCATAATCCCGAAACAATCATCGGGCGGCTGGGATTGGCTGGTCTTCTGGCGAAGGGGACTTTGAATGGCGCTGCGGTTGTTTTTATGCCAATCGAAATTAGAAATTCACTAAAAACATTAATCTAAATTGGAGAAGAAAAATGTATAAACTTGTTCTCAACCGTCAGTGGCAAAGCTAGTGGAATCTCGAAAACCGTTTCCCTGGATTGGCCGATGTTGATCTGACCGATCTTGGCCCGAAGAAGCACACGGCGCGGAACTTGCTGCGCAAGATGGATACGATTTGATATCGCTTTTACACCTCTGTCCCGAAGCGCGCCATCAAAACGCTTGGGCTTGTTCAAGAGGAAATGAATCTTGAATGGCTGCCTGTTGTCCGCGCCTGGCAGTTGAATGAGCGTCATTACGGCGCTCTGCAGGGTCTGAACAAATCGGAGACGGCTGAGAAATTCGGTGAAGCACAGGTTAAGATTTGGCGCCGCTCTTATGATGTCCCGCCCCCATCCTTGGAATTGACCGATGAAAGGCACCCAAAGTTTGACCGCCGTTACGCTTCGTTGACCCCCGAGCAGCTGCCAGCCACAGAGTCGCTTAAGATCACACTGGATCGTGTTCTGCCTTACTGGCATTCCACGCTTGCGCCTGAGATCAAATCAGGTACGCGCGTGCTGGTTGTGGCGCATGGCAATTCCATTCGGGCGCTGGTGAAGTATCTCGACAATATTTCAGAGTCTGATATTACCGAGTTGAATA
The DNA here is from genome assembly GCF_016711665.1 of Candidatus Villigracilis saccharophilus. NCBI lineage: Bacteria > Bacillati > Chloroflexota > Anaerolineae > Anaerolineales > Candidatus Villigracilaceae > Candidatus Villigracilis > Candidatus Villigracilis saccharophilus. The sequence goes on along the minus strand of NZ_JADJSO010000029.1, from coordinate 1,995 downwards.
TCCCGACAGGCTTACCGCTCGTCTATGAACTTGACGGCGATTTGGGCCAGATAAGGAATTATTATCTTGGTGACGCTGAAGAAGCTACAAGGAAAAAGCTGCGGCGGTTGCAAATCAAGGCAAAGCGAAATAGTGTAATTCGATAATTGAGTGGAGACTCTGATGGTCGCGCATCATCGGAGTCTTTTTCTTTTACGTTTTGCGCATTAAGCATTGGAATCCTTCGTGTCTCTTCATCCCGATTTTCTTCACGAACTGAAAAAGCATTTTACAGGTGATTTGCGATTTGATACCGCATCGCGGTCTTATATTCCACTGACGCGTCCATGTATCAGGTCGAGCCGCTGGGTGTTGCCATTCCCAGAACACAGGGTGATCTGCAATCTGCAGTGGAGCTAGCCGCGAAATACAAGGTGCCGATCCTTCCTCGCGGCGCGGGCTCATCCCTTGGCGGACAGGCGATTGGTGAGAGGCGTTGATCTGGACTACTCGCGTTATTTGGATGCCATCATCGAGATCGATCCTGAATCCCATACTGCCATCGTGGGCCGGGGTCGTTCTTGCGGATCTGAATCGAGCAGCGGAAAAATCGGGCTTGATGTTTGGGCCCTGACCCCGCCTCCGCAGAACGCGCCACCATGGGCGGTGTGATCGGCAACAACGCTACTGGAGCACATTCGATTTTATACGGCATGACCGCCGATCATTTGATTTCAGCGGATGTGATTTTAGGTGATGGGTCGCTTGAAACGTGGAGTGAATATGACGATTCGAGATTAGCCAGAGTTGCCGAAAATATTCGTGTGCAATATGCAGAGAAGATCAAAGAGAAGTTTCCGAGGTCATGGCGCAACTCGGCGGGCTATCGGTTGAATTACTTGCTGCCGTGGACTCCTTCTGCCCCTTCACAATGGGATGTGAATGATTACGGTCTATCGACCTCGGTCTACCGTCAAAATTCCAGAGTTAATCTAGCAAGTCTGCTGGCGGGCAGTGAGGGGACTCTCGCGGTCATGCGCCGTGCGAAAATAAATCTTGTCATAAAGCCAAAGCATACAATTCTGGGTGTTCTTTCTTACGCGAGCATTGCGGATGCTTGTGATGATGTTCCGCGTCTGCTGGAATTCAAACCGAGTGCCATTGAATTGATCCCGCAGATGATCATTCAACTGGCGCGCGGAGTCCCAGCCTACGCGCGCCAAATGGGATGGATGACCGGCGACCCTGCCGCGGTGCCGGTCATTAATTTAGCGGGACCAACCGTCGGCGTTGAAAGATGCGGTTCGTCAGTTTGGTGACGTAGTTGATTGCAGAGTCTCCCCGAAGAACAATCGCGTGTGTGGAACATTCCAAAATGGGTTTGGGGATCTCTTGGATCTGCGCCCGCAGCCTGCGCGCAATTCGCGGTATCATAGAAGATTGCGCAGTGCCTGTGAGCGGCTGGGCGATTTTGTCTCATGAAGTTGAAAAGATCATGAAAGACCTCACAACACCGAGGGCGGAATTTACGTTATCGTTTTGGCTGGATGCTTTGCACATCTGCCTGATATTGAATTTGCAAAAGGAGGGTGCGCCATGCGTAGTATCGGCGCAGTTTTTGCGTCTGGTGTTGAGCCTCGGCGGTTTTCGATGAGCAGTGAGCACGGTGACGGGATCGTTTCCGGGGAGTGGATCGAAAAACATACGGCGTGGAAGTGACCGAGGCCATGCGCTCCATCAAACGTGCGGCTGACCCGATTATCTTTTGAACCCGAAGAAGATGTTCGATGCGCCGCCCATGGATTCACATTTGCGTTTTGGCGAAGGGTATCAAGTGAATGTTTGGAATTCGGCTCTGCATTTTCAACACGAGCGTGGACTTGCTGGGGCAATCGAACATTGCAATGGGCAGGGCGTGTGTAGAAAGTCAACTGGCGTGATGTGCCCGTCATTTCAGGCCACGCGGGATGAACAGAACTCGACACGTGGGCGTTCAAATTTACTGCGGGCGTTGAT
>NZ_JADJSO010000028.1:0-55634 GCF_016711665.1 Candidatus Villigracilis saccharophilus | reverse complement strand
TCAGCGGCGAAGTCTCTATCTGAAACAGAGTCGAGGCTGTTTTGGGAAGCGACTGCAAAGCCAAGCGACTCAGCCAACGCGGCGCGGTCGACAGGGACGGGTGTGCCAGCAAGTGCGCCAGAACCGAGCGGCAAGATAGAAACTCGTTTATTCAGGTCATTCAGTCTCTCGCGGTCACGTTCGAGCGGCCAGTAGTGACTCAGCCACCAATGCGAAAGCAGAATCGGTTGGGCACGCTGCAAGTGAGTGTAGCCAGGCATGATGGTCTCACCTGCGAGTTCAGCCTGCTCAACAAGAGCTGATTGCAGAAGGCTGAAAGCTGAAAGCAGTTCGGGTATTGCCTGTAACATCCACAACCTGAAATCAGTAGCAACTTGGTCGTTGCGGCTTCTTCCAGTGTGGAGTTTCCCTGCGGTCACACCGATTAACTCGGTGAGGCGGCGCTCAACGGCAGTGTGGATATCTTCATCGGAGGGGACGAAGATAAACTCGCCCGAAGCGAATTCTTTTTTGACAGTAGCAAGCCCGAGTGAGATCGAGGCGTATTCTTCATCCAAAAGAATATTTGCCCTGTGCAACGCATTCGCCCACGCGATGGAACCATCCACGTCCTGAATCGCCATGCGCTGGTCAACGGGCAGGGATGAATTCAAGTCCCAGGCTTGATCGTTTAGTTTGGTGGAAAAGCGTCCGCCCCAGAGGGTCATAAAATCTCCTTAGTAATTGGTAAATGGTAATTACCATTTACCAATTACTATTCTCTAATCCCTTTTGAATTTCGAATAATCAGGTTTCGGCATATCGAGGCCGGAAACAGGCAGGCCGTTCATCGCGCGGACTTTCATGCTGAGGCCATACAGGCGGATGAAGCCCTCGGCGTGACTCTGATCGTAGACATCTTCTTCGCCGAAGGTGGCGAAATCCTCGCGATACAAACTGAACGGAGATTTCTTGCCAGCAGTGATGATGTTGCCCTTGTAAAGTTTGAGGCGCACCAGACCAGTGACAGGCCCCTGCGTGGAATTGACAAAGGCGTCAATCGCTTCGCGCAAAGGTGTGAACCAAAGGCCGTTGTATGTGACTTCAGCATATTTCACGGCGACCATTTCTTTGAAGTGCATGGTCTCGCGGTCAAGCACAAGTGACTCGAGTTCGCGATGCGCATACAGCAAAATGGTGCCGCCGGGAGTTTCATACACGCCGTGAGACTTCATACCCACGAGGCGATTCTCAACAAGATCAACGCGGCCAATGCCGTGCGCGCCGCCAATGGCATTTAACGTTTCAACGATCTTCGCAGGAGAAAGCTTTTCGCCATTTACTGCAATCGGATTACCGCTTTCAAATTCGATCTCAACATATGCTCCTTCTTCGGGAGCGTTCTCAGGTGAAGTCGACATTTGGAACATGGATTCTTCAGGTTCATTCCACGGGTCTTCGAGCAGGCCGCCCTCATGCGAAAGATGCCAGAGGTTTGAGTCACGGCTGTAAATGGATTTGATGGTGGCGGTGACAGGAATGTTGTATTTCGCCGCCATCGCAATCGCATCTTCGCGGGAGCGAATGCTCCATTCACGCCACGGAGCGATAATTTTGAGGCGTGGGTCAAGCGCCATGACGGTTAATTCAAAACGTACCTGATCATTCCCCTTGCCAGTTGCGCCGTGTGAAATTGCATCTGCGCCGACTTCGTGCGCGACATCAACAAGATGTTTTGCAATTAATGGACGGGCCACCGATGTGCCCAATAAATACTTGTGTTCATAAACCGCCCCCGCCTTCAGCATTGGAAAAAGATATTCAGCAGCAAACTCTTCCTTCATGTCATGGATGATGCACTGGCTCGCGCCGCTGTTGATAGCTTTCTGTTCGAGTCCGCGCATGTCTTCATCACCCTGTCCCACATCTGCACAAAAGCAGACCACTTCACAGCCGTAGTTTTCTTTCAGCCAGGGCACGATCACAGACGTATCCAGTCCGCCTGAATAGGCGAGGACAACTTTCTTCACTTGCGGTTTTGATTGCGGGTTCATTTATTTCTCCTTGGTTAATTTGGAGTTCCAAAGCTCGCTTCGGAAATTGCGGGAGCAGGTCTTGGAACTCCAGAGTGAAAATAAAAACAGCCACCCCAGAAGGATGGCTGTTTTGGATTGACTTGTGCTTATTACTTAGCGCACGTTTGCGTTTGCTCTGCCGTCAAAACAAAAAACTCCCAACCTTCTCAAAGAAGTGGGTTTCGGACGACGTGTACGCGGGAGTGCAAAAAAGCTAAACATGTTGGGCGGTATTCTACTCGAAATATGAAATGAGTCAATGGTTTTTGAAAGTCAATTTTTAAGAGTACCCAAATGGGTACTCTTATAGTTACAACGAATGTAACTAACGCCATTTAGTAACACGTTCTGGGATGCGCTCGTCTCTTAACTCCTGACAAAGCTTCTTCAACCTCGGAAGTGCCCCTTTCCATTCCAAATCTTTGAGGCCTTCTTTCAGCGGAACATCTTCTCGAAGCGTGGATAGTTCTCTGAATAACAAAGCATCTTTGTAATTGTTTTTTAGATTCTCAAGCAAGGTCGTGGCACGACCAAGACCCAGTCCTAATTTATTCGGGTCATTGGGAATTCCCTCGATGTGTTTGTACTTCGCCAGCACCGTCGAAGTAGATTTCTCTCCCCAACCTTGAATGCCTGGGTAGCCATCAGCAGAGTCACCTACCAATGCTAGAAAATCAGGAATGGATTCAGGGCTGACGCCGAATTTTTCAATCACACCTTTTTCATCCAAAACAATTTCGCGACGGCGGTCCCAACAAACGACTTTGTCACGCTCCACCATTTGCGTCAGATCCTTATCCACCGAACAAATGATAACTTGCTCCACTGACTTGATCTTCTTGAACTTCGCCACTGCCGCCGCAATCGCGTCGTCCGCTTCAAACTTGACCATGGGCCAGGTCACCAACCCCAAGGCTTTGACCGCCGCCTCAGCCAGTGGAAATTGATTCAAGATAATAGGGTCAACGCCTTCACTTGATTTGTACCCCGCAAACATCTTATTGCGAAACGACTCGATAACATGGTCGAAGGCAACTGCAACATGTGTCACTTCGGGGTCATTTAGCAGCAACATCATGCTTCGAATCAGCCCAAGTGTTGCGCCGACTTCCTGTCCGCTGAGAGATTTTTTGGGCGGCGCACCAAAATGAGCGCGGAATAATTCATACGTGCCATCAACCAAATGGATCTTCATTTCTTCCAAACTCCTGCGCACTTCTTTTGGTTCTTCACATCTGTTTCAGAGGCGATCAACGCCTGCGCTTTTTCCCGAATCGATTCATCCCCAACTTCGTTGTAGACATTTCGCATCGAGACCAAAATATCATAGCGGATCAACTTGCCGTTCTTTTCGGTCACACATTCCTTAAATCGTTTTTCCATCCCATCCAGATACAGCTTTTGCTGTTTCTTGCCAACAACAGCCACATTCCACAGCGACTGCATGCAATGCCTCGCCGTGACGAAGCGTTCATCTTTTGTTACATTGAGTAATTTATCATAGTCTTTGAAAATCCTGCCCCTGGGGTCGCTCTTCGCAAGGTATGTCAGGATTTGGGACGTGATCGCACGCACGTGGTTATCCTTGTGAGTCAACCCTTCCACAATTTCCTCCCACGCCTCGTATGCCCAATCCACGGGCTGCTCGGTCTCTTTCATTAAATAATCATAGGCTTTGAATTGAATCTGGCCATCGTCCGAGCGGATATTATCCAAATGCGTTCGAATGATTTTATCCATGAGACACCTCTATTTTCAATTATGCAGCATCATAGGCCTGCTTCAACCAGGCAAGCAGTTCTTTATCTATTTGTTTTGGATCTGTGAGGCGTACTCGATGGGTGACCATATTGTGCCACGTTCCAGACGCTTCGAGCCGCGCAGTGGGTGGAACACCTTTAAATTTGATGCCGATATCCATTCGTTCGATGGAAGAAGGCATGACAATGCCAAATTTTTTCCCGTTACGCAAAAGGCTGACATATGTGCTGGTAGTACCCACGGTAACATCCGCCCCGAACTTGGCAATTCTCGCGGCAAGAACATCATACGCGCCGCGCCACTTTTCCTTCCTGCCTGAGAATAATTTGGCAATCGCTTCATCCTGTGTGGCTTTGGGCGTATCCACATTTACGATCTCATGAGCAATCGCATTCGCGTGACCATGCCCCAGTTCAAATTCTGACTTGAGCCAAACCATCAATTCGGGATATTTTGTCAGTCCCTTTTTGGCTGCCAGCTTACGAAAATCATCGGGCGTCTTGCCTGTTTTGGCTTTTATATTGTCGAGATAGGCTTGATATGTCATCGAGTTCTCCTATAGTTATTTCTTCTTGCCGCCAGAAGCATTGAAGTCAACCGCCGCACGGATAAGATCTTTAAGTGCTGCTTCATCAAGCTTATCGCCTTCTGCAATATCAATCGCGCGCGTGGCCTTGGCATCCAAGCCTGCGTTAAATAATTTTTTCGGGTCTGGCAGGGATGCGCCTTTGAAAAAATTGAGTTTCACATGGTCTTTGAAAACGCCCGATGCCACCACATTGCCTTTGCACGTCCACACGGGAACACCCCACTTCCAATCTTCGGCAACTTCGGGAGCAGTTTTCAGAATCAGCGCACGAAATTGCTTGATCCACTTTCCGCGCCAATCGGTGAGGTCGTTTATAAATTTATCGATCTCTTGTGAGGGAGACAGTGCCATTAATAAATTCTCCTTATTTTTGCAACTTGATCAAATCCTTCAACGCTTTTTCCAGCAAGGACTTCTTCGCCTTAATATCCTTCATGTCTGCAAAATAAGCCATGCGTCTGTCCACGTATTCGCCTTCCAACAATTTGCTCTTGACCTTTGAAATCTGTGGATTATGAAACACAAGATGAATGCGTTCCTCCTCCCGTAGATTAAAGGTCACAAGATACTCCCCTTTGTAATTGAAGGATGGAGCATTCCATTTAATTTCTTCGTTGATGTCTTTATTCACACCCTTGATGATGGACCGCACCGCTTCCACCTCCGCCTTGAGCGGGTGACTGAGATTCTCAAGAAATTCATTCACCTTATCCGTGCGGCTGACGGGCGATCCCTTCTTCTTTTTCGGTGTGTCGTTCGTCGAGTCTGCCTTAAACGACAATCCTTTTTCCTTGAGCGTCTCGCGCAATATGCCAAGCGCCTTCGGTCCCATCCCATGCAGTTGACCCAACTCCGCTTCGGTGATCTTGGTCAATTGCTCAAGGCTGGAATATCCTGCCGCTTCCAACGCTCGCGTGGCTGGGGCTCCAATTTTCGGAAAATCATTTTTATTTTGATTGTCTTGTTTCATTCAAGTTCCTACATTTTTTATTTAACTAGAAATGCAAGTTCTGTCTGCCACTTTTGCGGGTCTGGCTCAGTATCTGGGTCAGTCGGATACCATTCAATTCGTCCCGCCCACCATTCAACTCCATCTTCTTTTGTAGTTTGCCAGGTGATCTTATTTTTTTCTGCCCAAGCCAGAAATTCAGCAGTCACAGCCACTAAGTTGTCGTAATGTCCGAAATATAAGAATACAGCGTACTGACCTTCGGAAAGGACACCTGTTGTAATGCGGTCGTTTCCATCTATCCTGCTCGCAACTGGAAAGCCAACTTCAATATCAAGTTTCTTTTCCATGTCTGTGGTGAGATAACGAATAAAAGGCGGACCAGAGGGCGTCAATCCCTTGCTAGCTAAAAAGGCATTTGCTTCATCCCAAAATCCTCCAAGCACATCGCCAAAGGGTATTCCCACCTGAGCGCGGACTGCCACATAAGGTTGTTCCTTACGATGTTCCAATTTTGGTTCTACATTCATGGTTCACTCTCCTTAATAAGATGTATAAATTTAAGAGCTATGCTCTTTTATTACTTTGGCGGGATATTCTGATTGAGGTGGAAAAAGTTATCAGGGTCGTAGCGGGCTTTGATGGCAGCGAGCCGCTCCCAGGTCCCGTTTGGATACGCGGCGCGGACTTGCGCCTCATCCACATCCGCAAGGAAGTTGACGTATGCACCGTTATCACTTTGGCGCAGGGCCGAAGCGAATTCCGTTACCCAGGCTTCATGGATTCTCTTTTCATTGGGATTTTCATACAACGCGGCAAGGTTGACCATGATCCGCGAATTGCGATGAGCGAACGCTGTTGCATCTGCTCGAACGCGGGACATCGCGCCTCCCAATACCCGTAGCTGGGTCACAGCCATTGAGGCACTCGAACTCTGAAGGCGATTCAAGATCATCTCCGCTTCAGAACGGGTGACATGGTCAATAAACATGGTGCGTCCCGCTGCGACGGGGTGATAATCACCGCCTTCTTCGGGAGGGAACATTTCGGGGTAGGTCATCGGGCGGATCATATCCGCATAGGGTGTGGCAATGGAACGGAATTTTGAAATCACCTGCTCCCCCATTTCAATATCGCCAGCATAGACCATCATCGCCATGATGACCACCTTGCCATGCATATCTGCTGGAAGGAATGGCATAGGCGGCGCGGTCATAATGTTCAGGATGGTGGAAAGTTCGTTCGGCGCAGAATCAGCTTCCTTTAAGAAAGAGGCGATAGTGTCCGCAGTTGCAGGCAGGCAAAGCATCCCGCCCAGTACTTTATCCAGTTCATGCAAATGGAATTTGAAACGGGTTGCAACACCAAAGTTTCCGCCGCCGCCGCGGATCGCCCAAAATAGATCCGGATGATTCTGATCATCCACATGCAGGAGTTGAGCATCGGCGGTCACAATCTCGGCGGCCAGCAGATTGTCAATTGTGAGGCCATGCTTGCGCACGAGATAACCGACACCGCCGCCGAGCGTGATGCCGCCAAGACCGACCGTGCCTGTATCGCCAAAGCCTGTGGTGAGACCGTAGGCGGCTGTTTGAACAACATACTCGCCAGCGGTCAATCCCGCTTCAGCCCAGGCAGTTTTATCCTGAACATTGATCTGCAGATCCTTCATCGCAGAAAGATCAAGGACGATGCCGCCTTCGGTGGTGCTGTGACCTGCGTTGCTGTGTCCGCCGCTGCGAATGGCAAGCTCGATCCCAGCCTCGCGCGCCACTGAGACAAGACGAGAGACATCGCCCGCATCTGCCACTCGAACGATCGCCGCGGGGTGACAGTCAATTCCGCCGTAGAAGACAGTACGCGCCTGTTCATAGCGCGGGTCATCAGGGGCAATAACCCGTCCGTTGAATAGCGCGCGCAGTTCTGAAATGGAAGGGACAATTTGATCAATCAGGTTGGATTTGATTTTCATTTTTCTCTCCTTATTTCTAAAGTTGGTCTGTCAAATTTTCAGCCCCCCACCCTGCCTTCTGCCAATGGGAGAGGGGAAAGACTCTTCAATCGAAAGACACGACAATCGGAGTGAGGGGTGTTTTCGAGATCAACCTGGCGACCTTGATTAATTAATTTTGTAAATACTCACTCGTAAGCGATTGTTTCGCCTTCAACAATTCTTTTGGCGTGCCTTCAAACATGACCTTACCGCCTTTGCTGCCGCCTTCGGGGCCCATGTCAATGATCCAGTCGGCGTTCTTGATGACGTGCAGATTATGTTCAATGACAACGACCGTGTTGCCCGTATCGACCAAACGGTCAATGACTTGCATGAGGTGACCGATATCGGACATGTGCAAGCCAGTGGTCGGCTCATCCATGATATAGATGCTTCCTTTTTTGTGTAGCTCGCTGGCGAGTTTGATGCGTTGACATTCACCGCCCGAAAGCGTGCTCAATGGTTGGCCGAGTCCGAGATAATCCAAACCGACGTCGCTCATGGCTTGTAATTTCTTCTTCACTTCTGGAAGATCAAAATACTCCAGCGCCTTTTCAACATTCATGGACAAGACTTCTGAAATATTTTTTCCGTTCAGTTTATATTCCAACACTTCATCTTTGAAGCGCCTGCCCTCACAAACTTCGCAGGGCGATTTGACGCTATCGAAAAACGACAACTCGGTATAGATCACGCCCAGCCCCTGACAGTTTTCACACGCGCCCTTCGAGTTGAAACTAAACAGCGAAGCCTGCACCTTGTTCGCGGATGCAAACGCCTTGCGCACATCATCCAGGATGCCCGTGTACGTGGCGGGATTGGATCGGCTGTTGACTCCGACAGCCGATTGGTCGATCACGATCGCATCTGGATGTTGATGTTGAAACACTTCATTGATAAGCGAACTTTTCCCAGACCCTGCCACGCCCGTCACCACGGTCAGCACGCCCGTTGGAATGTTCACACTGACGTTTTGCAGATTGTTGACCTTCGCATTCTTGATCGGCAGTTTACCCGTCGGCGTGCGGAACTCTCCCTTGATCGGCACGGATTGCTGCATGTGTTTGCCCGTGATCGTGTTCGCCTTGAGCAAATTCGCATAACTGCCTTCGAAGACGATCTCGCCTCCATGCGGACCCGCGAGCGGACCCACATCCACGACATGGTCTGCGGCTTTGATCACGTCAGGGTCATGCTCCACGACGATGACCGTGTTGCCCTTGTCACGCAGTTTCTGCAGTAACTCATTCATGCGATGCACATCCCGTGGATGCAGTCCCACGCTCGGCTCATCGAAGATATAGATGACATCGCTCAGGCTGCTGCCGAGGTGTTTCACAATTTTTACGCGCTGTGACTCTCCGCCTGATAATGTATCCGTCTCACGGTCGAGGCTGAGATATTCCAAGCCAATGTCCACGATATTCTGTAACCGTTCGAGAAGCGCTTTGACGATTGGCTCGGCGGCGGGTGTTTTGATCGTTTTCACGGCTTCGATCAATTCAGGGATTTCCATGCTCGTCAGGTCGGCGATGTTGTAGCCATTGATCTTGCATTTCAGGATGGTCTTGTTCAATCGCGCGCCGTTGCATTCGGAACAGGGACCCATTGTCATAAATGGCTCAATCGATTTTTGAGTGCGCTCAGACTTGGTTTTTAGATCCTGTTTGATGTACTTGTTGGTAAAGCGGTTGATAATGCCTTCGTAGGTCAGGTTGAAATCTTTTGCCCCCATCTTGGTCTTGACTTTGATCGGCTCGCTATATAAAAGGTCGTGCAATTCCTTCTGGGTGTATTTGGAAATTTTCTTATCAGGGTCGAATAAACCTGTATTGATCAAATTGCTCCAGCCCCAACTATCCACATTGTATTCAGGAAACAGAATCGCGCCTTCATTCAAAGATTTGGATGTATCCAAAAACTTGTCCATATCCACATCCAGTTTACGACCAAGTCCGTTGCAGTTCGGGCACATCCCTTGCGGGTCGTTAAAACCAAAGACATTAGTGGGTCCCACATGCGGCTGTCCGATGCGCGAGAACATCATGCGCAGGATCGTGTTGATGTCGGTGATCGTGCCCACGGTCGAGTGTGAACCGCCGCCCATCCGCTTCTGATCCACCACGATGGACATGCTCAAGTTCTCGATGGAATCCGCTTCAGGCTGGGCATACTTTGGCAGGAAGTTCCGCACGAACATGCTGAAGTTTTCGTTTAGCAGGCGCTGTGACTCAGTGGCAATCGTATCGAACACAATCGAAGATTTGCCCGAGCCGGATACGCCGGTAAAGATGGTTATTTTTCGTTTGGGGATTCGCAAAGACACATTCTTCAAGTTATTTTCGCGTGCGCCGCGAATCTCAATATATTCCTGGGGCATGGTCTCTCCTCTGAAATCTCTGCCGAATGGTTAACGCATTGGGTGGGCAAAAGCAAGGCTTTCACCCACCCAGATAAAATGTCTAAATATTTTAGAACGTTTATTCTAAACAGTCAAGGCAAAAACGATTCTCAACTCACCGCTCTATTGGGGCATAAACCGTTTCCAATGTCCCTCAGAAATAACTTCGGCAACGCCATCCACCACTTTGATGGCGGTCTGATCGTCAATCCCGTAGGTTGGCACTGGTACCTTGGCAGCCATTCTTTCTACTTTGGCCGTGGAACTTTCGGGGTGGTTCTCGTGATCCAGATGCGGAAGCAACGCAAAGTCAACCAGGCCCAGCCCCTGCTCGATGACAAAGGGCGCATTGGGGTCATCGTACGTCTCTCCAAAAATAGGTGCCGTCACCATGCTGCCAGCGCTCACCCCCACGTAAACCGTCTTACGCAGCGACGGCAGGAGTTCTGCCAGTCCAGACTCTCGCATCCAGCGGCACAGATACAGGACATCGCCGCCAAACACCAACAGGGCATCAGCCTCCTCGACAGGAGTGACCCAATTCTCTCTCTTGATGCTGGGTAGGGCCGTGAGCTCCAGCACGCCCAACGATTTCCAACCCAATTCGGTCAGGGGGCTGGGACCTAATCCGCTGATGAAACGGTAGGCCATTGAAGGTCCGACGGAGAAAGGATAGATGGCGGTGGGAATGCAAAGGGCGCTGGACTCGGCAATCGGTTTGCCCAACAGATCGACCAACGCTGTCTGGATACTTGCATTCTTGATACCAGCTGAGGTAAGCAAAAATTTCATCGAGACCTCGGCAAGAAACTCCCTGCTTTAGCAGTGGAGAGGGATAGCCGCTGGCGATGTACTTTCGCTAGAGCAGTTTCAATAGATTGAAGTTGCGGTATAATCACGCCATGAAATTGATCGCTCAAATAAAACTCCTGCCTACGCCTGAACAAGCGCAAGCCCTTCGTAAAACTCTTGAGGTTGCAAACGCCGCCTGCAATTACATCAGCGAACAGGCGTGGGAGAGTCAGACATTCAAACAATTTCCAATCCACAAACTTACGTATTACGCTGTCAAGGAAATGTTTGGCTTGACCGCACAGGTGGTTGTGCGTTGCATCTCGAAAGTTGCAGATGCTTATAAGCTGGATAGAAAAGTCAAACGTACTTTCAAGCCGCATGGCGCGATCGCTTTTGATGACCGCATCCTGACCTGCAAACTGGACAGGATGGAGTTGAGCCTCTGGACAGTAGAGGGCAGACAAAAGATGTCCTTTGCCTGCGGAAAACGCCAGCTTGAATTGCTCAAAGGCCAGCATGGGGAAAGCGACTTGTGTCTGGTCAAAGGCAAGTTTTACCTGATGGTTGTCTGCGAGGTGGAGACACCCAAGCCAATTGACGTGGAAGGGGTGTTGGGGGTGGATCTGGGTCTTGTCCAGATCGCCGCAACTTCGGACGGTGGCGGGTTCAGCGGCGCGGCGATCGAAGATAACCGCCGAAAGTTTGGACATCGCAGAAGCAATTTGCAAAAGAAACAGACCAAATCCGCCACACGAAAACTCAAGAAAATATCTGGCGTTCAATCCCGTTTTCAAAAAACAACCAACCATAGAATTAGCAAAATTCTCGTACAGATTGCGTATGACACTCATCGAGCGATCGCCCTTGAAGAATTGGGCGGTATCCGTGAGGCTCCCGTAAAAGGACGCAAGCAGAGAGCGAGACATGCGAATTGGTCGTTCTACCAACTGAGGCAGTACATCGTGTACAAAGCCGAACGCGTGGGGGTTCCTGTGATCTTCGTTGATCCAAGAAACACCTCGCGCACCTGCCCCGAATGTGGTTGTGTTGATAAAGCCAATCGTAAGTCTCAATCTGTTTTCCTTTGTACCGCTTGCAACTTCTCTGGCAATGCGGACAGAGTAGCGGCTGTGAATATCGCAGTCAGGGCAGAAGTAAACCTGCCAATGGTCTCGAACCTTCGTGTTCAGGGACAAAGCCCCCTGCTTTAGCTGTGGGGTTCGTTTACGATGTCTCTCCAGAACGATTTTAAGAACCTAGAGGATTCGCACTTGTTTTCAAACTCAACTCACCGATTTTTTCACGAGCGCGATGATCTTTGCCTCTTCGGCAGAGGTCAATTTTATCAACGCGAAGGCGGCAGCCCACATATTGCCTTCATCCAGTTTCGCATCGGGTTGAAAGCCGAAGGTTGCATACCTCACACCGAACTTACTTGCAGCCTGAAAAAAGCAGATGACCTTGCCATCCGCGTCGGCATAGGCGGGCATGCCATACCAGGTCTTCGGCATGAGCTCTGGCGCAGCAGCAGTAACGATCTCATGAATCCGCTTCCCCATGGAACGATCTGTTGGGTCTTTCATTGCACTGATTGCCGCAAGGATGGCTTTTTCACCTTCTGCCCTGTCCTTGCCCGCGCGTGCTTCTGCCTTCAACTCTTGAGCACGAGCCTTCATCGCGGCTTTTTCGTCGGCTGTAAATCCTCCAGCAATTGTCTTGGTGGTCTTTTTCGTATCTGTCTTTGGGCTCATAAGAATCTCCTTATCTAACTTTTGGTTGTTTTGACACCTTGCATAAAAACGAATTTATCTTTACAATAAAGATACTTCAAGATAAAGACAATGTCAAGGGCAAATTTCTATGACCAAACCAACAAAGCCAGATCTGAAAAAACGAGCCCTCATGGCAGTCAGGGATTATGGCGTTAATCTGACGCAGTTCCGAAACGCCATGAGTGAATGGGCCGGACTCAACGTGACCGACATGGAATGTCTGCGATTCCTCTTCTTCAAAGGTGTCGCATCGCCTTCTGAACTTTCCAAGTCTACGGGTCTCACCTCTGGCGCAACGACCGCCATGCTGGATCGGCTCGAAAAGGCTGGCTTAATTGAACGCCGACCCAACCCCAATGACCGCCGCGGAACTTTGATCGCTCCTGCGCCATCGAGTGCTGAAAAAGCCGCATCATGGTTTGAGTCGGCGCGAAAGGCACAAGACGAATTAATCTCAAGTTACTCTGAGAGCGAACTGGAAATCGTTGCGGATGCCTTTGAACGATTTGCAAAACTTTGGGATGATGAACGTAAGAAAGTTCAAAAAGACCCGTAGGGATCGCATCACTCGCCGTCGTACGCCTTTTTCAAGTCTGCAACAATAATCTTTTCCATCTTCAACATCGCATCCATCACCCGTTTAGATTTTTCAGCATCAGGGTCACCCAATAACTCACCTAATTGTTTCGGAATAATTTGCCAAGACAAGCCCCATTTATCCTTCAACCAACCACAACTAGGCTCCTTCCCGCCATTCATCATAAACGCCTCCCAAAAATAATCCACTTCGGCCTGGCTTTCACAATTCACATACATTGAAACGGCTTCGTTGAATTTAAACATTGGACCCGAATTCAAACCCATAAATTCCTGCCCATCCAGTTCAAATGCCACCGTGAAGACTTTGCCGTCAGGTACGCGTGAGATGTTGTTGACTTTTGAGTTCTTGAACAGAGAGATGTAAAAATTCATCGCCTCTTCGGCTTGCGTATCGAACCATAAAAACGGGGTGATTTTGCTCATGTTAATTCTCCTTTTGATATGTAACATAACGCAATAACACTGCCCCATTTGGGTATGTCTTTGTACTTTCAAGCTTGAGGTCTTTACGGGCTGTAATGCCATCGAATAGCCGCTTACCGCTTCCCAAAAGAACTGGATGCACCACAATGCGGTATTCGTCAATGAGTCCAGCATTGGTGAAACTCTGTACCAGTTTTGAACTGGCAAAGATGATCATATCTTTGCCAGTTTGTCCTTTTATCTTTTTGACTTCCTCCTCTACGTTTTTGTTGATAAGCGATATATTTTCAAATACGCCCCAGCCAGCTTTCGAGAGCGTTTTTGAAAAAACAATTTTTGAAGTGTGATTCATAAGGTCCGCAAAATCACCAGATTGTGTGGGCCAAAATTGTGAAAGCCCTTCATAAGTGATGCGTCCCAGCAAAATCGTGTCAAATTCCTGAAAGGAATTTTGGAAATCAGGCGTTGAATCAACCACACCTGACATGCCCCAACTTATCATATTGTCTTCGTCGCCTGCTGGCCCTGACATGACGCCATCAAATGTAATATGTGAAACCGCAACGATTTTTTTCATTTTATTTTCTTTTGACCGCTTTTATTTTTTCATTCTTCAAATTATCTGCGATACGAAACTTTACAATCTGACCAATCAGTTTCAGCGGCAACGGCTCATCCAGCGGGAATTTCGTGGTGCCTTTTCCGCCCGCATATTTTGCGATTGCTTTGTTGAATGCTTCAGTTCCAGTTGGAGTTGGATACATGGACACATGCTGTTTCCAGCCTGCGAAATGGACCAGGTTTTTGCCATTGAGTTCAAGACACGCAATCTGGTAACTGATCTTTTCTTTTGCATCTGGAGCAAGCGTCTTAATCAGCTCGCGGATTTTTTGCATGTAACTTTGTGATTGTTCCGGGCAGGCGGCGATGTATTCATCGATTGATTGAAAATTGGTCTTTGCCATTACACGCCTGCCTTTTCGTCCACTTCAAAGATGCCAAAGGTGTTGCCTTCGGTGTCGATGAAGTATCCCTGCCAGCATCTGCCAGGGACAGGGAATTTTTCCAGAGCAACCTGTCCGCCGCCTTTCATGATCTTCTCGGCGATCTCATCAAAGTTTTCCACTTCCAAAGAGCAGACGAAGGCATTCGTCCCATGCTCGGGCGGAGGAGTTTTGGCAGGGCGTTGAAGCAGGCCGCCGCGAGATCCGCCCGTTTCAATATCCCAATACTCGATGGGAAGATTGGGCTGAAGGTTGAACTTCCAATCAAAGACCTTTCGATAAAAACTAACGGCTCGCTTCACATCGTCAGCTTGTATTTCAAAGAAGATATATCCGTGGCTCATACATTATTCTCCGAGCGAACAAGCTCGTAATGCTGATACACCACGCCCGTAGGCAGAGGCGCAGATTCGATCAACTTCAGGCGCAGGTATTTTCCATCCGGAAATAACTTCTTGCCGCCGCCCAGCACAAGCGGGTAAACATGCAAAAAGAATTCATCCACAAGATCGTTTTCGATGAGGGTGTGCATTAACACACTGCTGCCATCCGAAAGAATGTTTTTGCCGGGTTGGTTCTTGAGTTTGCGAACTTCTTCGACCACGTTGCTGCTGATGATGGTGGAATTGCTCCATGCCGCCGAAGATTTCAACGTAGTGGAAACGACATATTTTTTAACATTGCCAAAAGGATTCTCTTCGGGCGGCATGGGTTCAAAGGCGTCGCCGTGAGTCTTCCAGGTTTTGCGCCCGAGCAAAAGAGTATCGGCGGTTTCCATGGCTTGCGAGAAGCGCATGCCGATGTCGTCGTGCCAAAAGGGAATGGTCCAGCCGCCGTGAGAGAAGCCGCCATCGGTATCTTCATCCACGCCGCCGGGGGCTTGAATGACGCCGTCTAAAGAAATGAATTGATGTACGATCAGTTTTCGCATGGTTTCTCCTTTTTATCTCAGACTATATCTTTACCAATAAATCATCAAGGCGCTCGTAACCTTCTCGCACGCCCTTTTCCATTCCATTTTGGATCATACCATCGCGGTCAGCAATAGACTGAAAGACAGAATGAATCGTAGCCTTTGTCCTGTTGCCGGGCAACTCTTCAAGAACCATGCAATCCAAAGAAACGTGTCCCGGGTATCCTTCGAACTCAAAGGTCTGGATCATGTTTTCAGGAGACATGGCATGGAATGTGCCATGAAAGCCATATTCATTTCCTTCTTTATCTTTGTGGACATAACGATATTTTCCGCCACTGACAGGCTCAAAAGTCTCGAGGATCATTTCATATCCATGCGGACCCAGCCACTGCACGTATAACTTCGGGTCGATGTGCGCTTTGTAAACCAAATCACGCGGAGCATCAAATTCGCGTGTGATAAAAAGCTCCTGCTTGCCGGGCTCGGCAGTTACTGTTACTTTATTTTTCGAGGGCATGTTATTTCTCCTTTTTCATCTTTTCTAAAACGTCATCCAATCTACCAAATCGTCCTTCCCATAACTGGCGGTACTGCTCCAGCCAATCGTTCACTTCACTCAATTTATCAAACCGCGCTTCCACATACCGCTCGCGTCCCTGTGGAATGACGACCACCAACCCACACTCTTTCAATATCTTGATATGCCGGAAACCGCCGGACGGCTGATGCGAAAATTCTCGGCGACACCGTTAAGGGTCAGCCTTTGTTGAGCCAGCAGACCCAAAATGGCTCTGCGGTTTGGGTCTGCAATTGCCTGAAAAACATCTCTTCTCATACTCACCTATGCGTAACTATTCAGTTACTTATAGAAGCGATTTTAGAACAGATATTCTTATTTGTCAAGATGAAAATGGTCTGAATTATCGAATTTAGAACACCCCCTTCGGTTATGAACTATCGCTTAAAACGTGGATACGACCCCAGCACGCGCAGCATCACCGCGTACTCACCCAAATGATCGAGCGCGCGCTGCACGGTTTCATCCTGCACGGAGCCGATCAGATCGATATAAAAAAGATATTCCCACGGACTTCCCTGCAACGGTCGTGATTCAATTTTTGCCAGGTCAATATCACGCAAAGCAAAAACGGACATTGCCTTGAACAATGAGCCGGGGACATTTTTCAACGTGAATACGATGGAAGTCTTCGCATCATCCGTCGGGACAATTGATTCTCGTCCGACAGCAAGAAAACGCGTATAGTTTTCCGGGTTGTCCTCGATGCCTTCCTGGAGGATTTGCATTCCGTACAACTCAGCCGCCCGCTTCGACGCAATGGCCGCCACATCCCGCGCACCTGACTCTTTGAGCATCTTCACACTACCCGCCGTATCGTACACCTGCTCTGCCTTGATTCCATGTGAACGCAAATATCCCGCACACTGACCCAATGCCTGCGGATGGCTGATGGCCTTCTTAATATCTTCCATCTTTACACCCGGATTGGTGATGAGACAATGCTGCACGCGCAGGAAGTACTCCCCCACAATATGCAGGTCATGCCGCAGAAGCAAATCATAATTTTGATGAATGCTGCCCGCCAGTGAATTTTCAATGGGAGCCAGCGCCGCATCACTTTTACCTGACACAACCGCATCGAACATCGCATCGAAAGATTCACATGGAACAGTTTCCACTTTCCCAAAATAATTAAAAACAGCCTGCTCTGAATACGCGCCGGGTTCGCCCTGGAATGATACTTTCATGATTACTCCTTATTTTGTCTTAGGTCAAAAGTCGAAAGAGTCAAATCTTTGGCTAATCACTTTTGACTATTGTCTTTCAGCCCACTCCACGATCTTCCGAAATCCAGCTTCGACATCTTCATCGGAAGCGGCAATCGTCATGCGGATAAAGCCTTCGCCATATTCGCCGAATGCCGAGCCAGGAACAAGCCCCACGCCGACTTCATCCAGAATCTTTTCACACATCTCCACCGATGACATCTTCAAAGCACGCAGATCGAGGAAGAAATAGAAAGCACCTTGCGGAGGAATCACTTTAACTTTTTCACATTCCAGTTCATGCGAGAGACGCAGCACCAGATTGCGTCTCCTTGCATATCCAGCACGCATCTCGGCAGTGACATCCTGCATGGCGGGGTCGGTCAACGCAAAGGCGGCGGCCTTTTGAATGAAGGGAGCTACACAAGTAATGGAGTTCTGCCCTGCCTTCAAGGCGTTCTCAATAATGTGAGCAGGCGCAGCGAGGAAACCAACCCGCCAACCCGTCATCGCATAGGATTTGGAAAGGCTGTTCACGATGAGCGTGCGTTCCTTCGCGCCGTCAATCGCTGCTGCGGATGTGGGTCTCTCTTCATAATATAAACTTCCATACACTTCATCGCTGACGATCCACAGGCTGTGTTCTTTCGCAAAGTCTTGCAGCTTTTGCAGATACTCGCGGGTAGGGTATGCGCCCGTCGGGTTGGAGGGATAGTTCAGCACAATGACCCGGGTTTTGGGAGTCAAAGCTTTCAGCCATGAGTCGAAGAAGGGGATAAATCCATTTTCGGCGGGGGCAGAGACGCGGATCACCTTTCCACGCAGCATGATGGCCATGTTCGAATGAGTCGCCCATGAAGGGTCTGGAATCAATACATCATCACCAGGGTTGAGAATGGATTGCATGGCGAGATAATAAGCGTGAATGCCGCCGTGCGTAATGAGGATTTCGGAGGCGGGGTCGTAGGTGATGCCTTCGTCGCGGATCAGCTTGTTTGCAACAGCAGCTCGCAGGTCGGGGTAGCCGCGCGAGGGACCGTAATGAGTGAGCCCGGCTTGCATCGCTTTGAAAGCCGCATCGGCAATGGCGGGATGAGTCCCGAAATCAGGGTCACCCACTTGCAGGCCGACGATATTTTTTCCACTGGCTTTAAGCGCAAGGATGCGGTCGGCCATGGCGACCGTAGCGGATTGGCGAATAAGGTCAAATTGTGTATTGATGCTTTGCATGATGGTTTCCAATTTAAGTGGAGATTGCTTCGCCGCAGAAGAGCAAAAGCGCGGCTCGCAATGACATGGGAATTAATGGGCGTGAGTGTATCAAATAAACAAAAATCCCGTCAACTGATTTGACGGGATAAATGGTCATCAAAAATAATCTTATTCCGCAAACGGTTGGATGTGCTCCGCCTCGTCAATTTTCAACTTGACTGGCAAAAGAAATGTGAAGGTGCTTCCAATGCCCTCGGTGCTTTCTGCCCAAATACGCCCGCCATGCATTTCTATCATCACTTTTGCCACAGACAATCCAAGTCCCATGCCGCCATGTTTGCGCGTCAGATGCGATTCAACCTGATAGAATCTGTCAAACACATGCGGCAGTTCTTCGGCGGGAATGCCGACGCCATCATCCTCAATACTCACTTTCACAAACTTGGATTGAAGCTCACTATGAATGATGACATGCCCGCCTTGGTTGGTGAATGTAATTGCATTCTTTAAAAGGTTGCTCAGCGCGATCGCTACTTTGCTGCCATCTGCATCTACAAAAAGTTCCTGACCACCCGCCAGCATCACCTTTAGTGTGATATTTTTCTGTAAGGCCATTTCACGAAACGAAGCGACAACGTCTTCGATGACGCGCGCAATGGAAATTTTCCGCTGACGAATGCGCGCACCGCCTGTTTGATAATTATCAACGCTGGACAGGCTCTCAATGATCTCTTTTAGCCTGGTGGCATTGCGAATGATCGCATCCACCTGTTCTTGATGTTTATCACCGATCAATTCGCGCAAAAACGTCGAATGCCCGAGGATCAACCCAAGCGGCGTGCGCAATTCATGGGAAGTGATCGCGATAAATTCATTCTTCAAGCGGTCAAGATCACGCGCCTCGCTTTGATATGAAATGACATTGCCTTCAAGGATCTCATTTTGCATAGCCGTCGTGGCAAGCGCAGACAAGGCTTCAAGAAGAGCGATATCATCCTCGGTATAATACGATTCATTCTTCTTGTTGAAAACCTCAAAGACCCCAACAGGTTTTCCGTGCAATAAAAGTGGAACAGCCAAAAGGGAGCGGGTCGTGAAGCCGGCCAGTTCATCAATTTTGCTATAATGACGGCTGTCATTCTTTACATCGTTGATAATCAGCGGTTTGATATTCAGAAAAGCCCAGCCAGCCGCGCTTAAATCTAAAGGAATTCTTGCGGAGCTGATGGCATCCCGATGGAACCACGGCACATACTTAAAAGTAAGTTCGCGTGAAATCTCATCGTACTCCATTAATGACGCGCTCTCGCTCTCGGTCAATTCAGAGGCGGCAGATAAAATGGAACGCAAGTAAGTCTCAAGGTCCACGGATGTACCAAGATTACGCGTTACTTCAAGGAGGCGTTTAAGGAGTTTCGATTGATCCACAACCATGGCTAGCCTATAGTAAGATTATACATCACGGGTCTATCTGGAATACAGGTTGGCAAATACATAAAATTGCAATTAAATATCAAGGAGAGATTTGTTATGGCAAACAGAAAAGTACGTGTCGCCATTATTGGCGTGGGAAATTGCGCATCGTCGCTGGTTCAGGGTGTTCAGTTTTACAAGAACGCCAAACAGGATGAGACCATCCCCGGCATTATGCACACACAACTCGGCGAGTATCATGTCGGAGATATTGAATTCACCCTCGCCATTGACGTAAACATAAACAAAGTCGGCAAGGATCTTTCAGAAGCCATTTTCGCCGAGCCAAATAATACATTCAAGTTTTCAGAAGTTCCTCACCTCAACGCCCCGGTCGTGCGCGGCATGACCCATGATGGTCTTGGCAAATATTTAAGTGAGATCATCACCAAGGCACCCGGTCCTACCGCGGACATCGTCAAACTGCTTAAAGAAACAAAAACGGATGTCATCATCAACTTCCTGCCTGTTGGCTCTGAAATGGCGACGAAGTGGTATGTGGAACAGGCGCTTGAAGCGGGCTGCGCATTTGTTAATGCCATTCCTGTATTTATCGCATCCTCTGAATATTGGGGCAAGCGCTTCCGCGACGCAGGCCTGCCCATTCTCGGAGATGACATCAAGAGTCAGGTCGGGGCAACGATCGTTCATCGCGTGCTGACCAGCCTGTTCGTAGATAGAGGCGTGAAGATCGACCGCACTTATCAACTTAACTTTGGCGGCAACACCGATTTCCTCAACATGCTCGAACGCGAACGTCTTGAAAGCAAGAAGATCTCAAAGACCAACGCGGTCACAAGCATGGTACCCTACGATATGGGCAAGGATAATGTCCACGTTGGGCCAAGTGACCATGTGCCGTGGCTGACCGACCGCAAGTGGTGTTACATCCGTATGGAAGGCACCACCTTCGGCAATGTCCCGCTCAACTTGGAATTAAAACTTGAAGTGTGGGACAGTCCCAACTCCGCAGGCGTGATGATTGACGCTGTGCGCTGCGCCAAGATCGCACTTGACCGCGAGCTCGCCGGCCCCATCGTTGGACCATCCTCTTATTTCTTCAAGACCCCGCCGCAACAGTTCCGTGACGATATCTGCCGTGATAAAGTGGAAGATTTCGTCTCAGGCAGAAGCGACGAATAAAAGATAAATCAGTGATTAGAGAGACGTTTGCATAAGCAGACGTCTCTTTTTTTCAGGTAGAATTTGACATATGGAAAAAATTCGCTTCATTCTTAACCTCGGCCTGCTTGCTGTCCTGTTGGCAGCCTGCCAACCCGCAGCAGCCACTGCCGACCCGGGGATCGTAATGACCGCAGCGATAGAAACAGCCTTCGCTCAGATCAACGTTCCAACCTCTACATTAATTCCAACTGAAACTCCCATTCCCACTGCAACCGTTCCACGCACACCGCCTGCGTTACCATCTGCCTTTACAACAACTGTATTGCATCCTCTGGATACACCTCACACGTATATCCAGGATTCATGTCAGTACCTCAAAGCCAAATGGGATCCCAATAATGCCGCGCCCGGCACGATCGTATTAGTGATCATGTTCCACGGCATCAACAAAGACTCAAGTTCTCTGGATGCCAACGACATCACAGTGAAAGATTTTGATAAATTAATGGGCAGCCTCAAGGAGCTTGGATTCGAAGCTATTAACGCCACGCAGCTTGCAGATTTTCTGGACAGCAACGCGCCAATCCCCAAGCGCTCGGTGGTATTGACTTACGATGACAGGCATACTGCTGAAGCCTTTGAACATTTCCGCCCGTATTATGAACAGTGGGGTTGGCCGGTGATCAATGGCTGGATCAGCGCATTTGGCGCGGATGACCAATTCCTCCAGGAAAATGTTGTTCTCTCCAAAGAAGGCTGGGTGGATTATCAGGCGCATGGCGTGATCCACAACATCAACATCAGTCCCAATTCAACGGATGAGTTCATCCGCAGCGAACTGCAAGGCTCGATCGACAACCTGAAAAAATATTTCGAAAAAACGCCTGTCGCCTATATCTGGCCGGGCGGTGGATTCACGCCGCGCGGCGCGCAGATTGCGCGGGAGGTCGGCTATCGTGTCGGATTCACCGTCAATCCGCGTGGACCGATCATGTTCAACTGGATTCCGCTCGCAGATGCGCCAGACGCGGGACGTCCAGCTTTCATTCCTGAAGGCCCGGTTAATGATCCACGGCTAACCTTGCCGCGTTACTGGCCCACCCAGGTACTCGGAGCATTGGATACCATCCGTATCATGGGGAATGATGCCGCCGCATACGCTGAACAAAACAAAGCCACCGAGTTGGAATATTATGATATTGTCTGCGCTCCGACGTTGGGTTCCATTCCAGGCATGCCGTAATAACGAAACCTTCAATCAAAATCCCGAGCATCCTGACATAATTGAATATCGTTTACAATCAACATCATGATAAAGCAAGTATCCAACACAAAACATATCCTCTACCGAGTTGCGAGTGTCCTGACCCTGATCTTCATTCTTATCTCATGCGAAGCATTTACGACCAGCCCTTCGCAAACAACCGATCCAACTGAAACTGCTGTCACACAGACTGGTCAAACGAATCCAACGCCTGAACTTCCTGCCATCTATCAATCCCAGTATTTAAATCCGCTGGACAAGCCGCGTACGTATGTCGAAGAAATCTGTAAATATTTAAAGAATAGATGGAATCCGCTGAATGCCGAACCCGGCACGGTCGTCATGGTGATCTACTTCCACAACATCACCAACAGCCCAACCGGAGACCCGGAAAGTATTGCCCTGATCGAATTCCAAAAGATCATGCAGCAGCTCAAAGTCCAGGGCTTTGAAGCGATCCCCACAAAAAAATTCCTGTTCTTTATGGAGCAAAATATTAAGATCCCGCCCCGTTCTGTTTTGATCATCCAGGATGGCAATTACGATGCGCAATATTACGCAAGATACTTCCGTGAATATTGGAATAACTGGGGATGGACAGTCGTTAATGCATGGCCGAGTCAAGCCGAGATCCCGGATACTTTATGGGAAGAAAACATGGCATTGGAAAGGGAAAAATTTGTGGATCATCAAGCACTGGGAGTTAGCGCGGATATCACATTATCCGAGGAATCTTCAAAGGCGATCATCACACGCGAACTGGACGGCTCGCTCTCGGCATTTGCCGAACATTTTGCCAAGACTCCGTATGCCTTTATCTGGCCTAACGGCGGATTTGGTGTGCGCCCCATCCAGGCAGCCCGTCAACTAGGCTACCAGCTTGGCTTCACATCCAACTCGCGCGGACCGGTGATGTACAACTGGGTACCGCTTGCTGATGAAGTTGATCCTGAGCGCCCCAGCCATCTCCCAGAAGCGTTGATCAACGACCCATTGATGACCATCCCGCGTTATTCATCAGACGAAGCGCTTGATGCAATTGACGCAGTCCGCGCTTCCGGCAAGGAAGCCGCGGCATATGCTGAAGCGAATAAAGCCAAAGAAGTTGAATATTACGAGGCGTATGCAGGGCAGAATATGGTCCCCTGCCAACCCCATAACCAACAAATGGAGGTCTCTCATGTCTGATTGTATTTTTTGCATGATCATCAAAGGTGACATTCCAAGCACCACTGTATTCCGCGATGAGCAGGTCACAGCCTTCCGCGATCTGAACCCTGCCGCGCCAACACACATCCTTCTTGTTCCGAACAGACATATTGATTCTGTCAACTTGCTTGCAAATGACGACGAACCATTGATCGGTCATCTCTTCACCACGGCAAAACAAATCGCTTCACAGGAAGGCATTGCGGAAGACGGCTATCGTCTGATCATTAATACGAACGCACATGCCGGGCAGACCGTCTTTCACATCCACCTGCATCTTTTGGGCGGCGCGCCCATGAAACATCCAATGGGATAAAATACATGGCGATCAGCGGAAAATCGGCTGGTCGCTTTTTTATAAAACGGAGTCTAGCATCTCCCGACCGTGTCAAGCAAAGTCTGGAGATTTTGCACCCCAACATTTACGAGGAGTCGTCTTATGCCTGAACGAGAAATTTACCTGCTTTCCCCGCGCGCGCTCAGTCCAGAGACCATCGCGGTCGCGTTCGCAAAAACATCCCGCGCGCCTGAATCCTTTCGCGAGATCGCGGCAGAACTAAGTGATGAAAAGTCTGCCCAGTTCCACGAGAAATGGGTTGTGGGCTATGGCCACGCTTCGGTGGCGGAACATGCGGTTTTGCATTTTGCATTTGAAAATGTTTCGCGCATCGCCATCGAAACGATCGAAAGCAGCCGATTGGCATCCTATACAGAAAAATCCACACGCTACCAAAAATGGGGACAGGCTGATTTCACGATTCCACCTGAACTGGACGGACTTCCACTACGGGACGAATTCGTCGACACTGTACGCTTCCTCTTCTCGACCTATGCTGAGTCGCTTGACCCGGTAAAGAATCTCATCTTAGAGAGATCCCCGCGCCGCGAGAATGAAAGTGACGAAGGATATGACCGCCGCATCCGCTCGCAATACGTGGACAGATGCCGCTTCATCCTGCCCGCCGCCGCGAATGCGAATGTCGGCATGACCGCCAACGCGCGCGTGGTTGAAATGATCATCCGCAAAATGCTCTCCCACCCGCTCGCGGAAGTGCGTCAGATCGGCGAGAAGATGAAGGAAGTTGCCAAAGCTGAAACGCCGACATTGGTTAAATATGCGGACGCGGTTCCTTATTTTGTTGAAACAGTGAAAGAATTGCAGTCATCAGTGGACAGTGGACAGTGGACAGTGAACAATGATCGGGCGGATTGGTGTTCTTTGATCGACTACGACAAAGACGGCGAAAAGAAAATCCTTGCGGCCACGTTGTATCGCTTCAATGAAATGTCATTTACGAATGCGCTGACTTATATCGAAGCATTATCAGAGTCAGAGAAAGCTGAACTGGCAGACACATTACTCAAGCGCTTAAGCCGCTACGATGTACCGTTGCGTGAGTTGGAATACAGCACATACACGTTTGACATCATTATGGATCAAGGCGCGTACGCCGAATTTAAACGTCACCGCATGATGACCCAGACACCGCAGAGACTGTCTACACGGCTGGGGTACACAATTCCGCGCCTCGTAACAGAAGCAGGCTTCGGGTTAAAGTATGAAGCGGCGATGCAATCCGCGATTCAAATGTACGAGAAATTGTATGCGTTCAATCCCGATGTCGCACAATATATCGTCCCCAATGGATTCAATCGGCGCGTACTGGCTCAATTCAATTTGCGCGAAGCATTCGCGTTCTGCCAATTGCGGAGCGCGGCCAACGCGCATTTTTCGATCCGCAGGGTGGCGCAAAAAATGTACGAAGAGATGGCGCGCGTGCATCCGCTGTTAACGAAGTATATGAAGTTACATGATGAGACCTGGGAACAGGTGGAAGAAAATTATTTCACGCAGGTATAGATATTGTAGGGGCGGAGCAATGCTCCGCCCCTACGTTTTAATCGCCGTCTTCTTCTGTTTTGACCCCAAAAACCGCATCGATCTTTTCAAGCACTTCTAGTGTGATCCTGTCAACCACATTTGCCGCTTTCATATTTTCATGTACCTGCTCCACACGGCTCGCACCTGTAATGACAGTGCTGACAAATGGATTCTTCAAACACCATGCCAGCGCAAGTTGCGAAAGAGTACAGCCAATTTCCTTAGCGATCAAATCCAGTTCTGCAACCTTGGCTAGTTTTTGCTCATTGGTCAAACTATTTTTTAACCATTCATAGCCTTTGAGCGCGCCGCGACTGTCAGAGGGGATGCCGTTATTATATTTACCAGTCAGCAGACCAGAAGCCAGCGGACTCCAGATCGTGGAGCCGTAGCCATATTCCTTATAAAAGCGGACATAGTCGCCCTGCATACGTCCCTGCTCAAACAAATTGTATTGCGGTTGTTCAACGACCGGTTTGTGCAGGTGATGACGTTCTGCAATTTGGATCGCTTCGATGATCTCGGAAGCCGACCATTCCGATGTGCCCCAATACATGGCTTTGCCCCATTCAACAATATTATGCATTGCCCAAACGGTCTCTTCGATGGGCGTGGTCTGATCGGGACGGTGACAGTAGATCAGGTCCACATAATCCAGCTGAAATCTTTTAAGCGAATCATCAATGCCTTCGATCAGGCGTTTACGATTAAGGGTGTTCTTTTCGTTCACACCATCGTGCAGACCCCAATAGAATTTTGTGGAGACCAGATAACTGCCTCTACGCCACTTCAATTCTTTAAGTGCTTCGCCCATCACCGATTCAGATTTTCCGCCGGCGTACACTTCGGCGTTATCAAAAAAGTTCACACCCGCGTCATACGCCGCAGCCATCATTTCCACAGCGGACTTCACACCCGCCTGATTATGAAATGTAACCCATGAGCCAAAAGAAAGTTCACTGACCTGAATTCCCGTCCTGCCAAGATAACGATATTTCATTGTTCCTCCAGAGAAATTTTATGCGTCCATTATAATCATTGAATGCGTAATCTAATATTGATCTGTGCATTTTTTATCTCCGCATGCACACCACAGACGATACAAAGCAGACCGCCTGCTGCACCTGTATCTTACATCACTTCCACACCCAGCCTTACCTCCACGCCCAATGTGATCATTATTAATGACACGCCGCTCCCAACATCCACGCCTCATATTTACACAGTGAAATCAGGCGACACGATCAGCAAACTCGCCGAGCAATTCAATATCTCGCAGGATGAACTAAGAGCGGCGAATCCTGATGTCTCTCCGAACAGCATGGTCATCGGGTCAACATTGCTCATCCCCGACAATTCTGCTGTCCCTGCGGGGGCGTTCACCCCCACGCCCGTGCCTGCTCCAGTCACCCAGACAGTTTGCCACCCGTCAGCAGATGGCGGCTTGTGGTGTCTTGCACTGATCCAAAATAACACAGATGAATTAATTGAGAATGTCTCCGCGCAGATCACATTACTTGATGAAAATAATACCTCGCTGGCAAGTCAAACCGCGTTCGCGCCATTGGATATTATTCCGCCACGCTCGTCTTTGCCTGTATATATTTATTTTGACTCTAAGATTCCCGCGAAATATTCCATTCAGGTTCAAGTGCTTAGTGCAAATCAACTTCCTTTAAATAATCCGCGTTATCTGCCAGCTGCGATCCAAAAATCCATTGCGCAGATCAATGGACGCACCGCCCAACTCAGCGGACAGATCCTCCTGCCGGCAGAATCATCAGCCGCAACACAAGTTCGGGTCGTGGCTGTGGCTTATGACAAATATGGCATTGTAGTTGGGATGAAACGTTGGGAAGGCGGAGCGATACAGCCCGGGGGAAGTATCTCTTTCAGCTTTTTCGTATCAAGCCTCGGCGCAGAGATCGATGCAGTGGAGTTTTTTGTTGAAACCAGACCGTAGCCCCTCCGTTACTTCGTGACACCTCCCCCAAATGCAAAGTCCATCGCATTTGGGGGAGGTGCTATTATTTCCCTTCCAGCCACATGTATCTTTCGATTGGGATATCAATGGGTGTAAAAATGTATCCCTTTATGTAAGGCTTGACGAGTTGATAGGATAATGGGTGCGTGGTGAAAAGTACGGGGGCATCATCCACAATCATTTGTTCAGCCTGTTGATACAAAGCAATTCGTGCTGTCACATCCTGCTCGACACGCGCCTGTTCTAAAAGGGCATCCAGCGCAGGGTTGGAATATCCGCCGCTATTTTGATTTGAACCCGTATGAAACAGCACATCGGCGAAATTTTCCGGGTCGGGATAATCTGCGCACCAGCCGCCTTGAAACAATTGACCGTGATTGCCCGCATAGATCTGATCAAAATAAAAATTGGGCTCAATGTTTTCAACGGTGATCGTCACGCCGAGGTTTTTTTGCCACATTTCCGCCATCGCAGACACATCCGCGCTAATCGTGCTTCCAATACCGCCATTGGTATAAACAATGGGAGGCAATCCCTGCGCGCCGCCATATTTGGATGCCTTAAGCAACTCGCGCGCTTGGGCAGGATCGTAGGGCAGTCCCTTCAAGTCATAACTAAAACCGGGCAGGCCGGGCGGATAGATGCCCACGGCAGGCAGGGCGTGTCCACCCATGACAATATCAATATATTGCTGGCGGTTGAAAGCCATGCTGAAGGCTTTGCGCACATTGACATCATCGAAGGGCGGACGGGTGGTATCGAAGAAAACATAGCTTGTGCATAGTTCAACGCCGCTAAGCAGTTCATTATGAAGCTGCTCTGTGGGATCAAGAAAACGCTCGATCGAATATGCGCCTGTGATATCCACCTCGCCTGATTCATATAAACGCTGCGGGTCGCCTGCGTATAAATTTAAGATCACATAGGGAATGGATGGAGCGCCAAGATAAAAATCCTGATTCGCCTGATAGACGATGCGCTCAAAACTTGTCCACTCGATGAGTTGATAGGGACCTGTCCCGTTCGGCTCGCGGAACCATTCGCCGCCCTTTTCCACATTGTTCTTATCCACCACAAACGAGGTTGGATAAGTGAGTTTCAAAGCAAAATATGGTTTTGGCGCATCAATGGTCACCTGCAGCGTAAGATCATCAATGACCTGTAATCCGCTGATATGGTCAGCCTGCCCCGCAGCCATTTCCCGCACGCCAACAATATCGCTGAGATAGGTCAGCGCGGTATCCGACGCCAATTCCGGGCTGACAGCGCGCTCCCATGAATACAGGACATCCTGCGCGGTAACAGCGCGGCCATTATGAAATTTTGCATTTGAACGCAAATAAAAAGTATAGACTGTGCCGTCACTGCTCACTTTCCACCTTTCAGCAAGGTCTGGGGTGAGATTTAAATTGGGGTCGAAGGATACCAATCCGCTGTAGATCAGCTTATCGCCTGAACCATGCGTGGTGGCGGGATCATATTCACGCGGATTGGTTGTCTCGCCTCCTGCCAGAACGAGGGCTTGCTCCAGCGGAATATCATTTTGCCACGCCGGGGCAGGATTCGCGCTGGCGGTAATGAATAGCGCGGCGAAGAATCCGATAAAGATGTTTATGAAAAGATTATTACGCTTGATCATTTTTCCTCGCCTTTGCATTCTGTGTACGTACGATCATACCGATCACGAAGACACCGATGATCAACCCGAGCACACAACAAAAACCAAGCAGAGATAAGGTCATCCAAATTGGCGGACCTGTCCGTGTTGACTGTCCGCCATTGATGGTGGAAGTTGGGATCGCGTACGGCGTTGGTGTCACTATTAAAGATCCGCCAGAGACTGGAACGATGGTTGGGACATGCGTCGGGGTGGGCTGGGATGTCGGTTGCGCAGAAACAGCCCGAGGCGCAGCCCCGATCGATTCCCGCCAGGCGTCTTCGAGTCCGTCAATGTCAAACCCATATAAGCGGAGGAGGACAGATTCGATCTCGCCTCCATCCCGCAGAGCACCAAGCAGCTGGGTCATTTTATCCTGCCCGTATGTTTCGATCAAAAATTCGACAAGACTGAATGACTGGCTATAAGACAAGGTTGCTTTGGAAAATTCTTCAGAGAAACCACTGTTCAAAGAACGAACAGACAACAGGTCATTATTTTTAATCGCCTGGTCAAATTGATCCTGGGAGTTGGAATCCAATTTACCTTCGCTGTAAACAGCAAGACCTTCCTCCAGCCAGGAGGGCATGTCGTTCAAGCAGGAAAATGTAAAGTGACCGATCAGCACATGGGTCAATTCATGGATGACCACGTTGCGGTCATATTCCGAGTCGTTCTGTGAGAGTCCGACAATGACGATGTTATGTTCCGCATAGGCGGAACCACCCGTCCACGCCGGCTCAAACAAAATCGAATCACGCAGATCCTCATAACTGGCATAAACATAAACATCAATGGGCGCATCTGCAACGAGACCCGCCTGCTGTTCGTTGCGAGATAAACCCTGCAAGCCGGCATTCAACAAGTCCTGCGCGAACGACTTATCGCCTTCATACCAATGCAAACGCAAAAAGCCGCTGGTAAGGGTCTGCCACTTGTGCGTATCGTCAAGCCATGTGGCGGTCTGTATCTCACTCAGGTATTCCTTGCCGGCTTCATCGGTGTAACGCCAGCGCCACCACAGGGATGCGCCCGGGGGAAGCGAGCCGCTCTGGCGCATATCCCATGTCCATTCAACATCTGAATTTTTCGCGGGCGTGAATTGAGGATACGCTTTTGCGATCACTTCACCGCAGGTCTGCTGTTCGTTTCCATATTCCAGAATGACCGAAGTAATATTCGCATCCGCGGAGAGTGCCGCTGAAAATGTGGCTGTCTCTGGAAATGAAAAAGTTACTTTATTATTCGTCACATCGGCATACGGGGCGGCGAAGGCATTTTGAACGGGCATGATGAACAGCCCCAATAACAGAAAAAACAAGGTTAACTTTGCTCGCATACAAATAAACTCCTTTTCGTGATCCTGCCCAATATATCATCAAAATCAACTTGCATATATATATGACAAAATAGGGATGTTTTAGGTACATTCATCCACCCAGAAATCTCAGCATGGTTTAATGTCAGTATGTAAAATCAACATAGATTGTTAAATTTTGAACTAGTATTTCGGCAGGCGTGAAAGTCTGCGATCTACGAACTTATTTGGAGGAACCATGCAACGTACCAAATTCATTCTCGGCGGATTACTGATCCTCGCGGCGGTAGTCTACCTGATCGTCTCATCCACCCAGGCCAGCGCTGAATATTTCATGACCGTTGACGAGATCAAGGCTGAAGGCTCATCGGCTGTCGGCAAGAGCATGCGTCTTTCCGGCGCCGTGCTCGGTGACACGATCCAATATGATTCCCAGACACTCGCGCTTCAATTCGATGTGGCGCATGTCTCCGGCGATAACGCCGAGATCGAAGCGCAAGGCGGACTGGCTGAAGTGCTTTATCAGGCTGTCAACGACCCGAGCCGCCAGCGCATCACAGTCGTTTATACCGGTCCCAAACCAGACCTTCTGCGCGGTGAAGCACAGGCGATCATGACCGGCAAACTGAGCGACAACGGCGTCTTCTATGCCGATGAACTTTTGCTCAAATGTCCAACCAAATATAACGAAGCAGTACCTGAACAGGCAGAAGCCGCTGGTTCAGGGTATTAGGAAAACACCCTGACAGGTTTCTGCCTGTCAGGTTTTATTTTATAGAGAATCATCTTAGGGTCTATTAAAGAAGGATATCTTATGATCGCAGAATTTGGATATGGTATTACCTTTGCAAGTTTTCTGGTCGCATTCTACAGTGTAGTTGCGGCGGTTTATGGAGCCACAAAAAAATCCACCGCCCTGGTGGAAAGCGCGCGCCGCGCCATGCTGCTCACCTTCCCGCTGATTTCCATCGCCGCCCTTTCGTTGATCTATATGCTGGTCAACGATCATTACGAAGTTTCATTTGTATATGAAGTGACCAGCCGCAGTATGCCCACCTACCTCAAGATCACAGCCTGGTGGGGCGGACAAGCAGGATCGCTTCTGTTCTGGTCATTCCTTCTTTCGGCATTCGCATCAGCAGTCACCTTGCGCAAATGGGATCGCGACATCGAATTCCTGCCCTGGGTGATCATGGTGTGTTCCGTCACACTGATGTTCTTCCTCGGTCTCGTGGTCTTTTACGAAAACCCATTCACACGCTTCTGGCTCGTCGCCGGCAATGTGGAACCGCACATGTTCCAACCCGCGCTTGCGACCATCTTTACGCCGCAGGATGGGAACGGATTAAACCCGCTCCTGCGCCACCCGGGCATGGTCATTCATCCGCCCATGCTTTATCTTGGCTTTGTCTCTTACGTGATCCCGTATGCCTTCGCCATGGCCGCACTCATCACAGGCCGCACCGATGACCGCTGGATCCGTCTCACCCGCCGCTGGTCTTTGTGGGCCTGGCTCTTCCTCTCCTTTGGTCTCGTACTCGGCGGACGCTGGGCTTACGATGTACTCGGCTGGGGTGGTTATTGGGGCTGGGATCCGGTCGAGATCGCGGCTTTCATGCCCTGGCTGACTGGCACTGCGTTTTTACATTCCGTCATGATCCAGGAAAAGCGCGGTTTGCTCAAACACTGGAACATGATCCTCGTCATCCTCACGTACGCGCTGGTTATCTTTGGGACATTCCTGACACGCTCCGGTGTACTTTCATCCGTTCACTCATTTGCGAACAGTCCGATCGGTCCACTCTTCATGGCATTTGTATCCATCACTCTGGTGGCGTCGATTGCTCTGGTGATCTATCGCTGGCCGAACCTGCGCGGCGAAACAGAGATGAAATCCATGCTTTCGCGTGAAGCGTTATTCCTTTTGAACAACCTGCTATTCATGAGCGTACTCGTGATCTGCTTCTGGGGTGTGATCTTCCCGCTCGTCTCGGAACTGTTCACAGGTCAAAAAGTGACCGTTGGTCCGCCATTCTATGAACGCGCCACCGCTCCGATCTTCGCGGCGCTGATGTTCCTGATGGGTGTCGCTCCGCTTTCTGCATGGGGACATTCAACCGTCAAGACACTCGGACGCGCCATGTGGAAGTCCGCATTGATCGCGCTGGTCGTGACCATCGTCCTGTTCTTTACATACACAAAGAATTACATCGCGCTGATCGGTTTCTTCCTGATCGCTCTGGTGCTATTTGTAACCGCGCAGGAATTTTGGCGCGGCGCCCGCGCGAGACAAAAAACACAGGGCGAAAACTTCTTCACCTCCCTCTCGCGCTTGATGGGACGCAACCGCCGCCGCTATGGCGGATACATCATCCACATCAGCATGATGTTGATGGCGATCGGTATTCTCGGCATTGAGATATTCCAGAAAGAAACTCAGGGCGAGCTTGCCCAGGGCGAAGAATTAAATATCGCAGAATATACCGTGCAGTACCGCGAACTCGCATCCTGGGACGATGCCGGCAAAGGCGTGAACTTTACCCGCGCAGTCGTTGATGTGTACGAAAACGGCATCTATCTTGGTGAGCTCTCCCCACGCATTGACTATTACTTTGACTCACAGCAGAACATGACCATCCCCGGCAACCGTTCCACATTCAGAGATGATTTATACATCCTGCTTGTGGACTGGCAGCCGACAACAGCCATGGGCGCGACATTCAAGATCTTTGTCAACCCATTGGTCAATTGGCTGTGGATCGGCAGTATGCTCTTCCTGATCGGAATCATTTTCGCGGCATGGCCTGATCGTGACCCTGCCGAGGAAACATCCCGACGCGGTATTACACGAAGCGCAAACCAACCCAGCGCAGCGGATTAATAAAAAAGGTCAAAAGTCGAAGGTCATAAGACCTTCGACTTTTGACCTTCGACATCCCGGAGTAATTCATGAAAAAGTTTTTTTACACAGTCCTCTTTATATTTTTACTGAGCATTCTGTTCACAGGCGCCGCATTCGCGCAGGATAATCAACCCACCGATGACGAAGTGAACGCGGTCGCGCATCAACTATACTGCCCTGTCTGCCAGAACACACCGCTGGATGTCTGCCCAACTGAAGCCTGCCGTGATTGGCGCGAACAGATCCGCGGAATGCTGGCGGAAGGCAAAACAGAAGATGAGATCCTGCAATATTTTGTCGATCAATTCGGCGATCGGGTCTTATCCGCGCCGCCGGTGACCACAAAATTCAACTACATCATCTATATCGTTCCGCCGCTGATCATCCTTGCAGGCGCGATCATCCTGTTCCGCTCGCTCAAAGAGTGGACGACTCCAAAGGACGCTGCAACAGATTTGGGTGAAGAGGGAAGCGAACCTTCATCACAAAAAGATGATTACGTTGCCCGCTTCGAAGAAGAAGTGAAGAAACAAAAATAGATCAAATAAGGTAACAGATCTGACAGGTTTCAGGGAAATGCGATAACCTGTCAGGTCTTACTTTTCTTTACACGGAGAATGTTATGACGGAAGAAACAAAAGAAACAACAAACGCAAAACACGGCGTGCCGGTCTGGACACAGGTCATTATTTGGGTATTTGTTGTAGGACTGCTCGCATTGGTGGCTTTTGGACTGAGACGCGCCCAAAACCCAATGGCGATCATTGGAGAACCCGTACCTGATTTCAACCTTGTTTTTTATGAGGGTTATGAATACAACGGGACCACAGAGATGAAACTCTCTGACCTGCAAGGCAAGATCGTTTTGATCAACATCTGGGCTTCATGGTGCAAACCCTGCGAACAGGAAGCGCCCGATCTACAGGAAGCCTGGCAGTTCTATAAAGACCGCGGGGATGTGGTCTTCGTCGGTGTGGATTATGTGGATACACCCGCAGGCGCAAATGAATATCTCACGAAATTCAGCATCAGCTTCCCCAATGCGCCCGATCTAAAATCCAACATCTCCAGCATTTTAAACCGCCAGATGGGCGTACCTGAAACTTATCTCATAGACCGTGAAGGCATCTTGCGCAACGTCAAGATCGGACCGTTTACTTCTGTCGATGAGATCAAATCTGTAATTGATAGTGTTGAGTAGGGAAAACATACATGGAACTCGGTTCAATTTTTCTAATTCTCGCAGTAGTCATCATGGTCGGCATTTATTTATACATGCCCTTCACAGCGCGCGCGCGCCGTCTTAACACGAACGAAACCCTCGAAGTCTCTGCCTTAAAAGCGGAACGTGACCGCGTGATCAACTCTTTGCAGGAACTTGATTTCGATTTCAACCTCGGAAAGATCCCCGCCGGGGAATATCCCGACCAACGCGCATTCCTTTTAAAAAAAGGCGCGGAGATCCTGCGCAAGCTCGATGAACTCGCACCGGCAGCCACCTCTGCAATACGGGCGGAGGCGCGTATTGAAAAAGCCGCCGCTGCGGCGCAAGCGGTGAAATCAACATCAACACCTGAGTTGAATGTTAATGATGATGACCTCGAATCGATGATCGCCGCGCGCCGCAAGGAACACAAAAGCAAGTCCGCCGGGTTCTGCCCCAAATGCGGCAAGCCCGTTTTGATCACTGATAAATTCTGCCCTTCGTGCGGAAAATCTTTATAACAAATTTCAAAGCAATTGAGGAAATTAATGAAACTACGCCATACGCTCATCTTGTCTACCATCATGCTTCTGCTCGCTGCTTGTAACTTCACACTCGCAGAAGATGTGACTCCCCCGCCTAACTATGTTCCGCCAACACCCGCGGCAACCCTGCCTCCCCTGGTCCCCTCCAATGCGCCCGATGTTGAGAACGGAGCACTGATTTTCGCTGAAAAGTGCGCTCCCTGTCACGGAGATACGGGTCTGGGTGACGGTCCGCAGGGCAAACAATTACCGGTGTCGGTAGCAGCGCTTGGTTTGCCAGCCACCGCGCAAAAGGCAATCCCCGGCCACTTGGTATTTGGTGGTGACCCAGGGTAATCTTGAACGCTTCATGCCTCCGTTCGCAAGCCTGAACGACCAGGAACGCTGGGATGTGGTTTCATACGCGCTCACCCTTCATGTAACCCCGGAGCAACTCGAACTGGGCAAGTCCCTTGTAGAAACAAACTGCACTGACTGCGCAAAAGTTTTGGCCGGCGACCCGGAAATGATGGCCGCGCTCTCCAATAATGACCTGATAAAAGTCATCAAGCAGGGCATGGGCAGCCTCCCCGATTTTGGGAAGGATTTTACAGATGAAGAATCAACAGCCGCCGCCGCTTATATCCGCAGTTTGACATTCGCGTCTGCGGCCGCGCCGATAGCTGTTGCCGCCACCGAGACTCCCGTCAGCGCTGAGACGGTCACACCCTCAGCCGAGACAACACCCGTTGACGGTACCCAAGCTGCGGTGACGCCAGAGGCGGGTACTCCTCAAGCAGAAATTCAAGTTACAGTACCAGCGACCCTAGCCGCCGGTTTCGGCACGATCTCCGGTTCGATTGATAATCAAACAGGTGACGCGCTTCCAACCGATATTTTAGTTACGTTACGCTCCCTCGAGCATGGCGCAGACATGAATGCCGGTCCTCAGGAAATCGCGGCGATCGAAACCGTTGCCAAGGCAGATGGAACTTTCGTTTTCGAGAATGTTGAAATGCCTGAAAATCGTATCTTCATCGCTGACGCAGTTGTGAACGGTCAAACCTACGAATCAGAATTTGCGGTGGTGGAAGCCGGCATGACCGAGCTCGTGATACCGACCATCCAATTATTTGCCACATCAGAAGATTTCAGCGTACTCACAGTTGACTCTTTACAACTCCACTTTGATTTCGCAAATGAAACGGAAGTTCAGATCTTTGGGGTGTACACGATCAGCAATCCCACCGACAAGAGTGTCCTGGTAAAAATGGCGGCACAGGAAGCGATCCCATTCGTTCCCTTCCCGGAAGGCTCAACGCCGCTCGGGTATGAAGCCACACAGGATACGGCTGCCTTTGTTCAAACTGCGGATGGCTTTGCCATGCCGC
Organism: Candidatus Villigracilis saccharophilus; assembly: GCF_016711665.1. NCBI lineage: Bacteria > Bacillati > Chloroflexota > Anaerolineae > Anaerolineales > Candidatus Villigracilaceae > Candidatus Villigracilis > Candidatus Villigracilis saccharophilus. The sequence continues at coordinate 19,447 of NZ_JADJSO010000028.1, read as the reverse complement.
CCAGCACTACGCCTTATGGACTGATCGCCTTTGCATCCTATCCCAAGTCAGATACGATCGTTGTTTCGCAAACCGTGCCATTGGCCATCAGCGGCGTCAGCATCCTCCTGCCTGAAGGCTTAAAAGCGGAAGGCGACCAGCTTACTGATGATGGTGTGCAGACCATGCAAAGCGCCAGCTTCCATATTTATACAACCGGCGCATTGAAAGCAGGTGAAACCCTTAAGTTCACCATCACGGGCAAACCACAGGATACAGCAGTCAACCCAGATCTGACACAGAACAAGACGCTGTTGATCGGCGCCGGCGCATTCGGCATCGTGCTGATTATCGCAGGCATCTGGCTGTTCATGCGCGACCGCAAGCGTGTTGAGGAAGTTGACGAGGAAGACGAAGAGGATGATGAATTTGAAGATCCTGATTCGCTGATGGATGCCATCATCGCGCTCGATGACCTGCACCGCGCCGGCAAACTCTCCGACGAAGCCTATCAAAAACGCCGCGAAGAATTAAAAGGCGCGCTTAAGCGAAAATCATAAACACATCATTGCGAGGGTGAATGCCCTCGCAATGATGTATGGAATCTTAAATGATCGAAGTAAAAAAACTCGTCAAAAGATTTGGGCTCAAAAGCATCCTGCGCGGATTGGATTTTTCAGTTCAGCCCGGTGAGTTTGTGGCATTGCTAGGCCCCAATGGCGCAGGCAAAACCACATTCCTACGGATCCTCGCCACACTCTCGCGTCCATCCCTGGGACATGTACAGGTAGCCGGTCACAACCTTCCACAACAGGCGGCGCAAGTCCGCGCAAAACTGGGCGTGGTATCTCACATGCCCTTGTTATATCCAGACCTGACCGCGGAAGAGAATATCCGCTTTTACGGCCGCATGTATGGAATTGCGGATATGGAAGCACGGGTCACCGAAGTTTTGGAGATGGTCGGCCTCGACAATCGGCGCAGGGATCTGGTGCGGACTTTTTCGCGCGGGATGCAACAGCGCCTTGCCATTGGCCGAGCCGTTGTCCATGACCCGGAAGTGATGTTGTTCGATGAGCCTTACACAGGGCTTGATCAGGACGCGTCTGAAATGCTGGATGATGTCCTGCGTTCCGTCGCCGCCAAGGGCCGCACCGTGGTGATGACCTCCCACGACCTTGCCCGCGCAGAAGACCTCGCCACCCGTTTCGACATTCTTTCACGCGGCGTCATTGCAGCCTCCGCAAAACACGAAGATTTGAAAAATTCAAATCTGCTCGCGTTTTACAAAAAATCGCTGGAGGCTTGAAAAACCGATTATGAAAACAGCCGCCCCATCCTTTATCAAAGCCACCATGGCTATCGTACAAAAAGACCTGGCCGCCGAACTGCGCTCACGCGAACTGCTTTCCGCCATGCTGGTCTTTTCCATGCTTGTGATCCTGATCTTCAACTTTGCATTGGAACTCGAAATTGACGTCCGCCAAAAAGTTGCGGCCGGTGTCTTGTGGACAACCTTCGCATTCGCCGGCACGCTCGGACTTAACCGCTCCATGGCCGTGGAAAAAGATCGCGGCTGTATGGACGGTCTGCTGCTTGCGCCGGTTGACCGGTCTGCCATCTTCTTCGGCAAAGCCATCAGCAATCTGGCGTTCATGCTCATCGTGGAAGCCATTGTGCTCCCGCTTTATGCCGTGCTCTATAATGAATTCCGCATCTTTCAATTGGGGTTTCTGGGTGTGATCCTGCTTGGCTCCATTGGCTACATCTCGGTCGGGACATTGCTGTCTGCCATGTCTGTCCAGACCCGTACACGAGATGTACTGCTGCCCATCCTATTATTCCCTGTAGCTGTGCCCGTACTATTGGCATCTGTCAAAGCCAGCGGCGGGATGTTGGCCGGCGCGGAATTCGCAGAGATCCTCACCCCGCTTAACCTGCTCATCGTTTATGATGTGATCTTCATTGCCATTGCTTTCATGGTGTTCGATTTCGTAGTTGAAGAATAAAAAATATTTAATAAGGAGCAAAATATGCAAACCAAACCTTTAATGCTAAAAATACTGGATGTTGCTTCCATTATAGTATTGGCAATATCAACCTATCTCGCGCTGGTGTTCGCGCCGACCGAAGCCGTGATGGGCGATGTTCAGCGCGTCTTTTATTTCCATATCGGCACAGCCTGGGTTGGTCTGGTCGGCTTTGTGCTTGCCGCAGGGACAGGCATCGCCTACCTGGTCACAAAAGACATGAAGTGGGACCGACTCGAAGTCGCCGCAGTGGAAGTCAGCACCATCTTCTTCTTCATTACGATCGTACTGGGTTCCATCTGGGCTCGCCCTGCCTGGAACACCTGGTGGACCTGGGATCCCCGCCTGACCACCGCCGCGGTCACCGAACTCATCTACATCGCATTCTTCATGCTGCGACAGGGAATCGAGGACCCCGAAAGACGCGCCCGCTTTGGCGCTGTCTACGCAATTTTAGGCGGACTCAGCGCGCCGATCACATTCATGGTCATTCGCCTTTTCCGCACCATTCACCCGATCGTGGTCGGTTCTGGCCAGGACGAGAAATTGCCGCTAACCTCTGACATGCGCGTCGCCTTTTTCTTTGCACTCTTTGCCTTCACCGTTATCTTCGTTGACCTGATGTGGCACCGCATCCGCCTCGGCAGTCTCGAAGAAAAAGTTGAACAACTCAAATTAAAAGTCTCGATGTAATTTAGGAGAATAAAATGGAAACCACTCCCGATACCTCAAACTACATGATCGCAGGTTATATATTTTCTTTTGTTGTCATGGGTTTTTATGTCTTTAGCATCTATCTGCGCAGCACAAATCTAAAACGAGATGCCGAAACCCTTGAATCCATGGACTCAGACAAAGACGGGAAAAAATAACCAGCCAACTTTCCGACTAAAGTCGCATCCAAAAGAATTGCCTACCCTTAAAAGTCCGCTTATAATGTAAGCGGACTTTTTTTATTATGGCAAGACGCTGGCTGTTCGGCCTCCTTTCACTCATCATTGCCTTCTCCGGCACAGCCTTTACGCGCCCTCCATCCGTATCGCCTCAATCTAACCCACAGCCTGCTTTTGCTCCCAATCCTCCGCCTGGCCCGGATCGCTTCACCACCGTAAGCGTTGAATATACTTCTTACGAATGGTATCTGGCGACATGGAAAGGGTCAAACATTGTCTGTTCGGTAGTCTTCGATCATGAAGGTCTACCGCATCCTTCGGATATATATAACAACTGCGATCTAAAAGTCTACACAAAATGGATCACCCAGCCGCCTTGTATATATGAAGACACAACGCTATGCGATGGCTATTACACCTTCCCCATCACCAGCAAGCCTGCCCAAAAACAGGTCGCCATGGAACTCGCTTCCGCCAGCGCATGGATATCCCTCGAAGATTGTGAAGCGGTACTAAGCACCTCTACAAATATCTGCGAGTCGAACCCAACGCTCGTGATCTCAGGGCAGGAACCGCTGGCAGATGAGAAGATCATCCGCATTGAGGGCACTTATGATGGCCAGTCGTTTGACTGCGACCAGACCAATGTGTGCAAATTCCACATCCCTGAAACAGTGGAAAATGGCGTGAAGGTTGAATTTTGGTCATACTCAACATACGGCGACAGCAGCCCGGTGTATAGCGCCCAAGTGCGCGTGCAAAAGGCAAATGAAGGCGACCCCGATCAACACTATTGGTATGTAGATGTACTCTCCTCACAATGGCAGGGACAGGCTGTTCCGATCTGCTCTGATGCGTGGAATGCGTTTGCGCCTGTTGGAGGTTCTCCTAAATGGCTGACCACGCCAACGCAAAGTCAGGAGCTCAGCAGTGATATTCCCTATACTTATCTCGCGGCGAATCTGATCAAGCAAGGCGCGGTCAATGCAAGCACCTGCCCGGATGGCGGCATCACTCCAGACGGCGGAGCAAATCAATGCGGACTGGAAAGATCACGCGAAGAAGTTTTTAATTGGCAGAATCGTTTTGATGGATTGATCATGAGCACAGCCAGAGCAACAGGCGTGCCTGCGCATTTGCTGAAAAATCTATTCGCACGTGAAAGCCAGTTCTGGCCGGGCAGTGTCTCGGGAATCGGAGACGTGGGACTTGGTCAATTAACAGAGAACGGCGCAGATACCACCCTGTTCTGGAATCCATCCTTTTATTATCAGTTCTGTACCTTCATCCTTCCGGGCGAAACCTGCGGCAAAGGATATATGCACATATCCACAGAGGAACAGGAACAGCTCCGTACCGCTTTGGTGGGAAGCGTCAATGCGACCTGTAAAGACTGTCCGCTCGGCATTGACCTGGAACACGCGGATTATTCTGTTGGGGTATTTGCCCATTCAATGATCGCAAATTGCAGACAAGCGGGACAAGTCGTAACAAATTACACCGGCAAATCGCCGGGTGAAGTCGCTTCTTATGAAGACCTATGGAAATTCTCGCTCGTCAATTACAACGCGGGGGGAGGATGCCTGGCAGAAGTCATTACCCGTTCCCTGGGTGAAGGCAATACCATTTTGACATGGGATAATACTTCGCCGTTCATCAGCGGGGCTTGCGGCGGCGCAGTGGATTACGTGAACGATATTAGCAAATAAAGCTAACTCGCTTAAATTTGAAAGCTTATTTCAACCGCATGAATTCATGCGGTTTTTGTTTTAATTCTGCGGGGCTGAAAACAGCAGCAATTTAGAGGTCAGGCATGATGCGCGCGGATACGGAAAATTTCTCATTCCTACAAGTAATACTTCCTGATAAGCAAAGCTAATAAGTAAAGGTTATATAAGTCACTTGTTTGTATAAGACATTAGAATATAATTTGTGAAATATTACACAATTAAGAGGTAATCGTGTCAAAACTAAAAAATATCGTTTTCCTAACATTTGTCCTGGTTGTGCTTTCCTCGTGCACAACACAATCCCCCACACCGACAGCTGCTGTAACTGAAAGCCCAACAGCCGAAGCGACAGCCACTGCGGCGCCTGTCACTAACGAGTGCCTGAACTGTCATACCGAGAAACAACGCCTGATAGACACAGCCAAGCCTGTTGTGGTTGCAGAGGCAGAATCCAAAGGGGTTGGCTGAGGGGCGATGTGGCTCCGTTGGAGCCATGGGAGAAAGTGCTCGTTGATAGTGAAAAGTTTATGCCCACCGACCACGGGCAGATCGCCTGTGTGGATTGCCATAACGGCGTCCAATCACCAGATAAAGAAATTGCCCACGAAGGTCTGATCGCCAGCCCAAGCTCTGAGCCTGAAAAATACTGCGGCGATTGTCATTCTGACCAGACCGCAACATACCCGTTCGCGCTCCACTCGACCCAGCAGGGATATTGGACAGCGATTGAATCGCGCGCCGGTAATGTACCTGAAAACCACCCGGCTCTTGAAGAAATGTTTGGCAACCACTGCGCCACCTGCCACACCACCTGTGGTGAATGTCATGTCAGCCAGCCAAAGAACGTCGGCGGCGGATTGTTCACCGGGCATGTGTTTGAAAAGACCCCGCCCATGACCCGTTCCTGCACTGCCTGTCATGGAAGCCGCGTGGGAAATGAGTTCCTCGGAAAAAATGAAGGAATTGCCGGGGATGTACACTTCCGCGAAGCACGCATGAACTGTGTTAAATGTCATGAAGGCGCTGACTTGCATGGTACAGCCACTGATGCGGAAACCGCTGAAGTGAATCGCCTGGCCGGCATGGAATCACCGAAATGCACGGACTGCCATGTAGAGGCCATTCCCGGCGGAGATGAAAATCCGATGCATCAGGTTCATGGCGACACACTCTCGTGTCAGGTATGCCACTCTGTCACATACACAAGTTGTGATGGCTGCCATGTGGCGGTCAGCGAGACAAGTGGAAATCCGTTCTTTGAGACCGAAGCCACCTACCAGACATTCCTGATCGGACGAAATCCAATTCGATCTGAAGAACGTCCCTATGCCTATGTGCCGGTGCGCCACATCCCTGTCGCGGCGGATGCGTATGACTTCTATGGTGAAAATCTTTTGCCAAACTTCAATGCATTACCCACCTGGAACTATGCCACACCGCACAATATCCAAAAGAACACGCCGCAAAACGCATCCTGCGAAGCCTGCCACAGCGGAGACGCGAGCATATTCCTGACAGCAGACAAAGTGAAACCAGAAGAATTGGAAGCCAATCTCTCTGTGATCATCGAAACACTGCCGCCAATGGTCAGCCTTGAACAAATACTCAACGCCCCCGCCCTGCCCGCTGACCACGCGAAAACAGCCTGCACATCCTGTCACACTAGCGGGATGGCAAACGCCCCCATCAGCCCTGAAAATCATCTGGAATACAACGAAGAAAATTGTATCGGTTGCCACAAGTTACAGAAGTAACTTGATAGAAATAAAAATCATTAAGGAGAAGAAACATGTCTAAGAAAGTGCAAGTATTATTTGGATTGATCATCGTTTTCAGCATGATCCTAAGCGCGTGCGCGCCCGCCGCTGAACCCACCGTGGTTGTCACAGAAGCTCCAGTCGTTGTGACTGAAGCCCCCATCGTGGAAGTTGGTCCCGATGCACAGGCGCTTTTTACCGCGCTCGTCGCTGAACTGCCCGCCGACAAAGGCTACGGCACGATCAAGCCCGCTGCGCTGAATGAAGAACTGGCTGACAAAGCCCCCTTCCTGCTCGATGTGCGCGAAGCCGCCGAAGTCGAAAAGGACGGATATATCGAAGGCGCAGTCAACATCCCGGTGCGCGATGTCCTCAACAATCTCGACAAATTGCCCGGACTCGATGAAGCGATCGTCATCTACTGCGGCTCCGGTCATCGCGGCGGCATGATGCTGTCAGCGCTAAAAATGCTCGGCTACACCAACGTCCGCAACCTGGGCGGCGGACTCGGCGGTTGGAAGAAAGCCAATCTGTCCGTCGTAACCGGCTCAATGCCCGCAGCCCCCGCAGCCCTCAGCACCCCGATCGTCGCTGACCAGGCTCTCTTCGAAATGCTCAACGGCTTCTTCACCGCCATGCCCGATGACTTTTACTCGGTCAAATCGGACAAGCTCGCTGAAGAACTGACCGGCGCAACCCTGCCCACGATCATTGACGTGCGCTCCGCTGAAGAATTCGCCAAAGACGGCTACATTGACGGCGCAGTCAACCTGCCCTTCAACGACTTCTTCACCAGCCTCGACCAGGTCCCCGCTGACAAGGATGCACGTATTGTCGTGTTGTGCGCCTCTGGTCACCGCGGCTCGATCATCATGATGGCACTTCGCCTCATGGGCTACACTGATGTTGTCAACCTCGCGGGCGGACTCGGCGCGTGGAAAACTGCCAATATGCCCGTCGTCGGCTGGGTCAACTGGACAGCCGTCTGGAATGAATATCTCACCAACATCCCTGAAGGCTACTACACCATCAAAGCCGCAGACCTCAACACAGCCCTGACTGAAAAGGCTCCCTTCCTGCTCGATGTGCGTGAGGTTGCCGAACTGGAAAAGGATGGTTACATCGCCGGCGCAGTCAATATCCCGGTGCGCGAAGTCCTCGCCAATCTCGACAAACTCCCCGCGCAAGATCAGCCCATTGTCATCTACTGCGCATCCGGTGCCCGTGGCGCAATGCTCATGGCAGCCCTGCAATTCCTCGGCTATACCGATGTCAAGAATCTCGCCGGTGGACTTGGTGGATGGAAGAAAGCCGAACTCGCTGTTGAGACAGGAACGCTTCCCGCCGCCCCCGTAGCTGGTACCGCCCCCGAAGTGGACGCGACCCGTTTGGCGAATCTCACCACCTTCCTTGCCGAATTGCCCGAAGGTTTCTTCACAGTCAAAGCCGCCGACCTCAATGTTGAATTGACAGGCACCCCCGTCCCATTCATCTTCGATGTGCGCACAGCCGATGAATTTGGCGCTGGATACATTGAAGGCGCGCTCAATATCGCCATCAACGATGTGCCTGCCAACCTCGCTCAATTGCCCACTGACAAAGCCGCCCCGATTGTTGTGTTGTGCCAGTCCGGCCACCGCGGCGCCCTGGTCATGATGTACCTGCGCATGACAGGCGGATACACCAATGTCCGCAACCTTGCCGGCGGAATGAACGCCTGGGTTGCTGCAGAATTACCCGTAGTCGTGAAATAAGCCTGATCGTACGTAAATAAATCAAACTGCCTGTGGAACTTTTCCATGGGCAGTTTTTTCTTCTCATCTACCATCACATAAATTCATTGACAATACTCACTATTCACTGCTTCAAGAAAGGCGTATGCTTATGGACAATACTCATAACCAATGCTTATTCTAGGAGCGATCATTGATCGAGCTATCCACCCTGCGTGTATTTCTCATTGCTGCAGAAGAAAAAAATTTCAGCAGAACAGCAGAACGATTAAATCTTTCTCAATCTGCCGTCAGCCAGAATATCCAATCCATGGAACGCGCCTACGGCGTTCAGCTCTTCACCCGCCGCGGGCGCACAGTGGAATTGAGTGAAGCGGGGCAAACCATCCTGCCAATGGCACGTGACGTGTTACGCGCTGCAAGATTAATGGAGGATGGCTTTCAGGAGATCAATCATCAGATTGGCGGAGAATTGCTGATCGGGTGCTCCACCTCCGCAGGAAAATACATCATGCCCGTCCTGTTATCCGATTTCCAGCGTGAATACCCTGGCGTTCATCCGCGCGTAAAGATCATGGGACGTGAGGGAGTTTATGACCGCCTGTTAAATCAAAGCATCCCCATTGGGGTATCAAGCAAAAGCTTCGACCATCGCGACCTCGAATGCCTGCCTTTATTTGACGATCACATATACCTGATCGTGCCGGCAGACCACCCCTGGGCGAAATACGGTCAAGCTACGCCGGATGATCTGATCGGCCAGCCGATCATTATGCGCGAAGAAATGTCTGGCACATGTGAAACCGTTATGCAGGGACTCAAAAGTTACGGAATCACCCCCGATATGTTGAATGTAACCATGGAACTTGGCAATCCCGAAGCCATTGAAATGGCGGTCGAACGCGGCGTGGGAATTGCCTTCGTCTCTGAAATGATCGCGGTACGCGGACTTGCTTTTGGCAGGATCAAGAAAGTTGAACTGCAAGGGCTCGATCTCAAACGCACGGTCTATATTGCGCGCCATATCCATTATCCGTTTACCCGCGCGCAATCCTTGTTCTGGGATTTCGCCCGATCACAGCGCGAAAAACTTAACACAGAAATTTGGGACAGTCTGGTGAATTTTGTTACAACCCCATAAACCTGTGCTAAACTGTACCGCAACCTGAATGTCAAGAAACAGATATCGGAGGTTCCATGCTCACACTTGCAGAAAAAATCCTCTTTGTAATCGCAACACTAACATCGCTCTACTATACATATCACGGTGTTGCGCTCATCATGCAGCGCATCAACAGTGGGCAAGGCAAAATAGATTGGTCACTGGCCTATAAACGGATTGGAGATCTCATTGTTAAAGTGGGGTTGTTCCAGCCCGTTTTTCGTTTTAGGCTTGGACCCAGCATTTTACATGGACTCATTGGATGGGGCTTTCTCTCCTTCCTGCTGATCAATCTCGCGGATCTGATCTACGCCTTTACAGGGTTCAAACTTCTGGAGCACACTGGCCTATTTGGAGATGCCTACAGACTGCTCGCCGATATTGCGAACGTCGCGATCATCTTTGGCATTGTGGCGATGGCAGTTCGGCGCTTCATCCTGCGGCCTGCGACACTGTCCACACGCGATACGACTCTTCTGAATCCCAAGGCTCGTTTTGGCATTACCCGTGACTCAGCCATTGTTGCGACATTTATCTTCATCCATAATTCAATGCGGTTTTTGGGCGAATCCTTCGGGGTGGCATTGGCAGGTCAAGTTGACAGTTGGCAGCCAACCATTTCGTCAGTGGCAGGCTTATGGTCAGGTGTTGACCCGCAGACTTTGGTCATCGGTGAACATATTGCGTTCTGGTTATCCATTGGCGCAGTCGTCGCGTTCCTGCCCTACTTCCCATATTCAAAACATATTCATGTTTTCTTTGCTCCGTTGAATTTTGCGTTGAAGCCCGAGCGCAAATCCATTGGACAATTAAGTTATATCAATCTTGACGATCAAAGCATTGAACAATTTGGCGCGGCAAAAATGAAAGACCTCGGCTGGGAGCAGATCATGGACAGCTACGCCTGCATCATGTGCTTCCGCTGTCAGGAAGTTTGCCCCGCGTATAACACGGGCAAGTTGCTTTCACCCGCCGCGTTGGAAATTAACAAACGCTATCATTTCAACGGCGGCGGCACGACTGATGTGGCAATGACGGAGTTGATCTCGGAAGAAGCGGTTTGGGCCTGCACAAGCTGCGGCGCCTGCGTGGATATTTGCCCGGTAGGCAATGAACCCATGCGCGACATTCTCGATATTCGCAGAAATCTTTCGATGATGGAAAGTACGTTCCCCAAACAATTGGAAACGGCGTTCAAAGGTATGGAACGCAATATGAATCCATGGAATGTTTCGCAGGCGGACAGAATGAAATGGGCGGATGGCATGTCTGTGCCAACGATCGAGCAAAACGCCGAGCCTGAAATTTTATGGTGGGTTGGCTGTGCTCCCGCAACTGATGCGCGCGCGCAAAAGACCGCGCAAGCCTTTGCTAAAATTTTGAATGCGGCGGGAGTCAACTACGCCGTGCTTGGTAAGAACGAAGCCTGCACCGGCGACTCTGCGAGACGCGCGGGGCGTGAAGATATTTTCTTTGGGCTGGCTTCGCAGAACGTTGAGATCCTAAATGAAGTTGCGCCAAAACGAATCGTGACGACTTGTCCGCATTGTTTGCATACGATCAAGAATGAATATCCTGCCTTCGGGGGAAATTATCAGGTCATTCATCACACTCAATTAATTAATGAGTTAGTTGGCGCGGGAAAGATCTCGATGAACCTTGAAGGTGACAACATGAAAGTTACTTTCCATGACCCATGTTATTTGGGACGGCACAACAAGATCACAGACGCACCGCGCACAACATTGGACAGCGCAGGCATAACAACCATCGAAATGCCGCGCAACGGAGCCAAATCATTCTGCTGCGGCGCAGGCGGCGCGCAGATGTGGAAGGAAGAAGAGAACGGCACAGCGCGAGTGAGTGAGTCGCGTTTCGCCGAAGCCAAGTCCACCGGGGCAGATACCGTCGCGGTCGGCTGTCCATTCTGTCTCACGATGATGAACGATGCATCCAAAGCGGACGGCGGCAATATCCAGGTGAAAGATGTGGCGGAGATCGTAGCGGAGAGAATGAAGTAAAAAAACAAAAGGGTAGAAGTGAAAAGTGGGCGGACAGAAATGTCCGCCTTCTTTTCTTCCTTCATATTTCAGCCTTCATCCTTTGCTCTTTGTTATAATCCCCCCTGACCATATCCAATTCAGGAGAGAGATACATGCCCAATAAGAAGGGCTCTATTGCGCTTCCCCTCGAAAAAGAAGAAATAATCAAAGATTACCGTCTTGCGTATCAAAGCAGGCAGGTTTCCCTTATTGGACGAAGAGAAGTCCTGAGCGGCAAAGCTAAGTTTGGGATTTTTGGCGATGGCAAGGAAATTGCTCAACTCGCCATTGCGCGTGCCTTCCGCAAGGGGGATTGGCGTTCTGGATATTACCGCGATCAAACCTGGATGTTCATGCTGGGCGTGATGAGCATTCAGGAGTTTTTTTCACAACTCTATTCCCACGCTGATGTGACCTATGACCCCGCCAGCGCGGGTCGGCAAATGAATGCGCATTTCGCTTCGCGCAATTTATTCCCCAACGGCACCTGGCGCGCGCAAACAAAAATGTACAACGTCGCGAGCGACATCTCCCCCACTGCAGCGCAAATGCCGCGCTCGGTTGGTCTGGCGTATGCATCAGTCATGTATCGCAAGCTGCAGGAACTGCATGAGTTCACAGATTTCTCGGTCAATGGAGAAGAGATCGTCTTCGCCACCATCGGCAACGCATCTTCCTCTGAAGGTCTGTTTTGGGAATCTGTGAATGCCATCGGAGTTCTCAAAGCACCCGCCATCATCACCATCTACGATGACGGCTACGGCATTTCCGTCCCTAATCAATTTCAAATGGTAAAAGAAAATATCGGCACGTTGCTCAAAGGATTTGAACGCGACCCTAATGCGCCGCCCGAAACTATTGAGCATGGCTTCGATCATTACACCGTTCACGCCTGGGATTACCCCGCCCTGGTCGAAACCTATCTTAGCGCTGCGGAGATCGCCCGCGAGTATCACATCCCCGCGCTGGTGCATGTCATTGACGTGACCCAGCCGCAGGGTCATTCGACATCAGGAAGCCACGAACGATACAAAACTCCCGAGCGGCTCAAGTGGGAGGAGGAATTTGACGGCGTCCGAAAAATGCGCAAGTGGCTGATTGACAACCGTGTCATCTCCGCGCCCGAGCTTGATACCATCGAAAAAGCCGACCGCGCCGCTGTGGAGGGATTCCGCAAAACTGCCTGGGAAAACTTTCTCGCCCCGATCCTCGAAGAACGCAACCAGGTTTTGGACATACTTGACGAGATCGCGACGACTTCGAACCATTCCGCAGAGTTGAGATTGCTCAAAGACCGGCTGGCAAACGTCCCGACAGTGGCGAGGCGTGATATCCATGCGGCAATACACGATACCTTGAGAATGCTGAGAAATGAGGCACACCCCACAAAAGGCATCCTCATCCAATGGAAATCTGAGAATGATAAGGCCACTCAGGAAAGATATGGTTCACATCTTTATTCTGGAACTGCATTGAAGGTGCCTGAAGTCAAGCCCGCGTATTCACATTCATCGCCGACGATGTTCGGCTTTGAGATCATGAACGCCGCATTTGATTCCGCGTTAGCACGTGAGCCGCGCTTGATCGCATTCGGCGAGGATGTCGGCAGACTCGGCGATGTAAATCAGGGCTTCAAGGGCATGCAGGAAAAATATGGCGAATACCGCGTGAGCGATACCGGTATTCGTGAAGCGACGATCCTTGGTCAGGCAATCGGCATGGCCATGCGTGGATTGCGGCCTATTGCAGAGATCCAATATTTGGATTATGTCTTGTACGCGCTGCAGATCATGTCTGATGACCTGGCGACTTTACACTGGCGCACCGCGGGCGGACAAAAAGCGCCCGTCATCGTGCGCACACGCGGACACAGACTTGAGGGAATTTGGCATTCTGGCTCGCCCATGTCGGGGATCATCAATCTGGTACGCGGTATGTACGTTTTGGTCCCGCGTGATATGACCCGCGCCGCAGGTTTTTATAATACCCTTTTGAAAGCTGACGAACCCGCAATTGTCGTGGAAGTGTTGAACGGCTATCGTGTGAAAGAACGCCTGCCCGGACAATATTGGAGAAATGACCTTGCGATTGGGTGTGCCTGAGATCATCCGCACAGGAAAAGATGTCACCATCGTCACCTACGGTGCCTGCTGCCGGGTCGTTCTGGATGCTGCCGATAAGTTAAGCAAAGTCGGGATTGAGATCGAGGTCATTGATGTACAATCGCTTCTGCCATTTGACATACATAGCATGATCGTTGAGTCACTCAAGAAAACGAATCGCGTACTCTTCGTGGATGAAGATGTGCCTGGCGGGACGACCGCCTACATGATGAATGAAGTCATAGAGAAACAAGGCGGTTATTTCCATTTGGACTCCCCCGCAAAGTCGCTTTCAGGCACAGCACACAGACCCGCTTATGGAAGTGACGGGGATTACTGGTCAAAGCCCAATGCGGAGACGATCTTCGATGCCGTATATGAAATGATGAATGAAGTTGATCCCGAGACATTTCCAAAGATTTATTAACCACGATGAGTACCAAGATATATAAAGGAATATCTTTGGCTTGAAAAGAGGAGTGAATTTATGGCGATAAAAGTTTTGGTTCCGCGTCTTGGCGAAGGTGTAGATGAAGTTACCGTCACAAAATGGCTTAAACAGGTTGGCGACTCCATTAAAGAGTTGGAACCTTTGCTTGAAGTCAACACGGACAAGGTAGACACAGAAATTCCTGCGCCTGCTTCAGGTACCGTTTTAAAGATCGTCATGCAGGAAGGCTCTCCAGCAAAAGTGGGAGAAATTCTTGCCTTTATCGGAACCCCAGGGGAGCACATTGAAAGTGTCGAAAACACTGAAGTATCGGATATATCAAAAGTTGAAAGTCAAAAACCAATTGAGACACAATCTGCGACCATTGACCTTAGGCATTCGACTGATATGGGATTTATATCCCCTGTTGTTGCCAAGATTGCCGCAGAACATGACGTCAGTTTATCGCAAGTCACTGGTACGGGTTTAAATGGGCGCATTACCAAAAACGATGTATTGGCATTTATTGAAACTGGAAAGTCAACCATACCGGAATTAAAAACTTCCAACCAGCAATCCGCAAATGTTCAACCCGCCATTGGCGACCAGCTGATCAAACACTCCCCCATCCGCAGATCCATCGCCGAACACATGGTGATGAGCAAGCGTACTTCTCCGCATGTGTTGACCGTCATGGAAGCAGACCTGTCGCATATCAGCAAACACCGCGCAGCAAACAAATCTGCATTTGAGCGGGATGGCGTGAAATTGACATTTACTGCATATTTCATGTCCGCAATTGTGGCGGCTCTGAAAACCTATCCGAGCGCCAATTCTTCATGGACAGATGAAGGCGTGCTAATTCACAAAGCGATCAACCTCGGCATGGCAACATCTCTCGGTGAAGAAGGATTGATCGTGCCTGTCATCAAGAACGCGGACAACTTGTCACTTCTAGCCATGGCGCGGACTGTGAACGATCTTGCCAATCGTGCGCGCACCAAGAAATTGCAACCCGATGAAGTTAAGGGAGGCACATTCACACTCACCAACCACGGCATCAGCGGATCGCTGTTCGCGTTCCCCGTCATCAACCAGCCGCAGTGCGGAATTCTCGGCGTCGGTGCGATGCAGAAACGAGTGGTGGTGATCGAGGATGCAATCGCGATCCGTCCGATGGTATATCTCTCGTTCGTATTCGACCATCGCATTCTCGATGGCGCATCCGCAGACTGGTTCTTGATGAAGGTAAAAGAGACTTTGGAAAATTGGAGCTAGCAAACATGGCAGAAAAACAAATGGATCATCCGAATATCAACAAAAACATCCACCCGCCGATGGTTGCTCTCATGTTTATCGTAATCGCGTATTTTCTCGGGAGGTTTGTTCCAACTCCGTTGGTTGCACCGCCCATTTTACGCGGCATCGGCTTTGCGCTGACCTTTATTGGTTTTTTGTTCGGCATCGGCGCATTTATCGAATTCAGGAAAGCGCGAACCACCCTGGATCCTCATGGTTCGGTCAAACAATTGGTGATGGCAGGTGTGTATCGCTTTACACGCAACCCGATCTATCTCGGATTCATGTTGATGGTGATTGGCTTACCTCTGAATTCAGGCCTGTATTGGGGTCTCATTATTTCACCGTTCTTCGCCATGACCATGAGTCGGCTTGTCATCGAGCGGGAGGAGGCTTATCTGGAGAAAAAATTCAAAGAGCAGTACACAGACTATAGATCAAAAGTGAGACGCTGGTTGTAAATCTCAAAGGCGATGAAAAGTCGCCTTTTTATTTTCCTTGTAAAATAGAACATGCGTGCTTATAATCTACAAAAAGGAGAGTCACATGTCCATTCAAAAATCTGATATCAAGCTTGATGTTAATGGCAAATCGGTCAATGCGTATCTAGCCTCCCCTACAAACGGCGGACCTGGAATTTTACTGCTTCACGCGTGGTGGGGGCTAAAACCTTTCTTCAAACAAATTTGCGATCAACTTGCCGAACACGGCTACATCGTGCTCGCGCCTGATCTGCGTGACGGGGAAATTGCCAGCACGATTGATGAAGCCAAAGAATTGATGCAAAAAAGTGATGACCAACTTCTTGGCAATAC
Source organism: Candidatus Villigracilis saccharophilus (assembly GCF_016711665.1). Classification (NCBI taxonomy): domain Bacteria; kingdom Bacillati; phylum Chloroflexota; class Anaerolineae; order Anaerolineales; family Candidatus Villigracilaceae; genus Candidatus Villigracilis; species Candidatus Villigracilis saccharophilus. The sequence goes on along the minus strand of NZ_JADJSO010000028.1, from coordinate 3,475 downwards.
TGTAATGGCGGCAAAAGATCATTTGCATGCCCTTACCCACAACAAGATCGGTGTGATCGGTTTTTCGATGGGTGCGGCATGGGCGCTGGTCGCCGCTGAAAACGATTCTGAAAAAATTTCTGCAACAGTTCTTTTCTATGGGGCATATCCCATGAATTTCAAAAATATCAAATCAAAAATTCTTGGTCATTTTTGTGAAGTCGATGAATGGGAACCCATCGAGGGTGTGCGTGAGATGGAAGCGAGTTTGAAGGTTCTCAACGTAGACGCTACGCTTCATTTCTACCCGGGAGTAGATCATTGGTTCGTTGAGACTGACCGCCCTGAATATGACGCCGCATCCGCGCAGGTGGCGTGGGATCGGACGTTTGTGTTTTTGAAAAATAGTTTGAAGTAACTCAACCGACGCGTTGGTATGATTCCCTGAGCGGAGCGAAGGGTATTTGAGATTACGTGGAGATTCTCACCGCACTGGTGTGCAGCGCAAGTGTCGCCGCAAAGCGGCTCAGAACGACATTACATATATTTCAACCTCCCCTGAAAACGGGGAGGTTTTGGTTGTAGTAAAATTGACAGGTAAAGCTATTTTTCAATCACTAAACTCTGGAGTAATAAATGCCTGAAAATTTTGATGTAGTCGTTATTGAGTGCCGGTCCTGCAGGATATGTCGCGGCAATTCGCGCGGCACAACTCAAACAGAAAGTCGCAATCGTGGACAAGCAATGGCTTGGAGGTGTATGTCTGAACGTCGGCTGTATTCCGTCGAAGTCACTGCTTAAAAATGCAGAAGTCGCTCACACCCTGCGCGAGCGTGCCAAGGATTTTGGCTTTTCGTTCGATAACCTAAAACTGGATTACAGCGTGGCCGTCAAACGTTCCCGCCAGAATTCGGATCGTCTCGTCAAAGGCATTGGCTTTTTGATGAAGAAGAACAACATCACCGTGTTCATGGGCGAGGCAAAATTCAAATCAAAAGATGTACTGGCTGTCACAGACAAGGACGGCAAGGGCACTGAACTTGCCGCGAAGAATATCATCGTCGCCACAGGCGCATCCGCGGCGGTGCCCGGCGCGTGGAAAGTAGATGGACAAAAAGTCGTCACCTATTGGGAAGCGATTCTTCAAACCACACTTCCCAAGTCGGTGGTCATCATCGGCTCTGGCGCCATCGGCGTGGAATTTGCCACCGTGTGGAGTTCCTACGGAGTGGATGTGACCATTGTTGAAATGCTGCCGCGCATTGTTCCGCTCGAAGATGAAGAAATTTCAAAGGAACTTGAAAAGGAATTCAAGAAGCGCGGAATCAAAACAATGGCCGGGCATAAGGTCGAATCTGTCGAAGCGACGGATGCCGGTGTGAAGGTGAAGGTCTCTGCCGAAGGGAAGGAAACCATGCTCGAAGCGAATCAGGCTTTGGTCGCGATCGGGTTCCGCCCCAACTCCAAAGGACTCGGTCTCGAAGAAGTCGGAGTCCAGATCAATGAGCGCGGCTTCGTGGAGATCAATCAAAAGATGCAGACGAATGTGCCTGGTATTTGGGCCATCGGCGATGTGACCGGCAAACTGATGCTGGCGCACGTCGGCTCAGCGATGGGAATTATTTGCGCTGAACATATCGGCGGACATGAAACTGTCACACTCGAATATGAGATGATGCCACGTGCCACGTATTGCCAGCCGCAGATAGCGTCATTTGGCATGACAGAGGCGCAAGCCAAAGAACGCGGACATGCGGTGAAGATCGGCCGCTTCCCATTTCAGGCCAACGGCAAGGCGCTCGGTATGGGCGATTACGGCGGCTTCGTGAAGATAATTGTGGATGAAAAATACGGCGAACTTCTCGGAGCATCCATGATCGGGCCTGAGGTGACAGAACTGCTGCCCGAATTGACCCTTGCGCGTATGATGGAGCTTACCCCGCACGAGATCGCGCGCAACGTCCATGCGCACCCCACCCTTTCAGAAGCGATCATGGAAGCCGCGCACGGAGCGGAAGGTAACGCGATACATATTTAACAGGTCGGTTATTTTCGATGTTTGAGTGACACAGCCTCGTAACGTACATTACGAGGCTGTGTCACTTATCGCACAAGGAAGTGGGGTACTCCCGTTTTCTTTCGAAAAGCCACATTCTATTCGTGTAAAACAGAACTCTACAGAATCATTTCATCACAAACAGTATGCCTTGACGCTTGAAACGTCATGTGCTACCATCTCTTAAATTTTTGAAAGAGGAGAAAATATGAGTCAAAAAAATCGCGCCCTGGTAGTAGTCTTCATTTTTGTACTAACAACAGTATTGATTTCTGCCTGTACGCAATCATTATCCCAAGCACCCGAAGCAACGCCAACCGTAATCGCAACCGGACTATTTGTTTCCCCATTCCCTTCCGTTGAGAATCCGATGGCAATGATCGAGAATTTGCAAAGCAAACTTCAGTAGCGCAAACAGCTGCCGCAGGTGGCAAATCAAATGGAACGCCTGCTGCAATTTCAACAGGGGCAGTGCTCACGCCGCAAGAGGGAACACGGTTCCGGCTGGAAGGGACAACATCCCTGGTACCCCTACAAATGTTGGAGCTGTTGCTTTAACTCCCGTGGTAGCAGCCACTACGCCAAGCGGCCCGATCAATACGCCAGCGCCTGTTGTAAGACCTGCCACCTACACTCTCCAGTCTGGCGAATTCCATATTGCAGCGCCCGCCGCTTCAATGTAGATCCGGATGCCTTGCTTAGCGCAAGCGGACTTACCAGCCCCGATGTGTATGTTCCAAATCAAAAGTTAACCATTCCGCAGAGCGGGTCATTCCCTGGAAGCCGCTCACTCGCCGCGCACCCTACCACGTACACTGTCGCATCCTCAAGTGAAACACTATACGGCATAGCCTGTAAATTCGGTGATGTTGATCCCGCTGCAATCGCTTCTGCAAATAGTCTCGCAGTCTCAGCAACCTTGACCGCTGGGCAAAAGTTACAGATACCCTAAGTTGAAATAAAAAAAGCCCAAGCAAATGCTTGGGCTTTTTTTATTAGAAGGAAACCTACACAATGCCATTTGAATTTCTACGAACTGAGACGTTACTCAAAGGCCGCGCTTTCACCATCCGCCGCGACACGCTCAAGACCCCGGACGGGCGCGAAACCAAATTTGATATCATTGAACATGGCGGTTCGGTGATCATCGTTCCCATTGACACAGATGGCAAGCTGTTGTTTGTGAGGCAATATCGCCACGCCGCGGGCAAGGATCTGCTCGAACTGCCTGCAGGAACTTTGGATGTAGGCGAAGATCCCGCAGTATGTGCTGCGCGAGAAATCCGCGAGGAGACAGGTTTCGCCGGAACAATATCGAGAAAATCGGGGGTTTTTCTCCCGGGCTATTCCACGGAATTTATGCATGTTTATCTGGCGTGAACTGAGATATGACCCTCTTGAAGCGGACGAGGATGAATTTCTCAGCGTGGAAAAACTATC
>NZ_JADJSO010000027.1:0-5938 GCF_016711665.1 Candidatus Villigracilis saccharophilus | reverse complement strand
AGGCGCGCCACTTCGATCGTGCCATAAATCAGCACAAGCAAAAGCGGCAATGCAAGCATAAACTCCACCATTGCCTGCGCGCGAAAATTTTTGTGACGGATTTTTGAGATTATTTTCATTTTTTCATTGTTCCTGGTGACGTCATTAGTTTATCCGGGAACGATCATTTGAATAAGTTTTGGAAAATAGATGATTAGAAATGCGCTAATAATAAAATATGGGCCGTATGGAATGAAAAGCATCAGCGCGTTCTTTTCATACTTGCGGGTAGCCACCAGCCATAAAATGAGCAGTAAACTGAAAAAGCCGCCGAGTAAAATCCCGAGCAATAGGCCGAACCAGATCAGCGGCCACCCAAGTATAAGCCCAAGGACTGTGACAAGAATAACATCTCCTGCGCCGAGCGCTTCCTCGTCATCTACTTCCTGTCCCATGGCGAGCATGCGTTTTGTACGTATGCGGGTGAAGAAGACGCCAAAATAATAAAAGGCCAGCATGATCAGCAAGCCGCCCAGGCCTCCCCAAAGGGTATCCTTAATTCCATGAGAAACAGTACCAACTATCAGTCCAAGAAGTGAACCGAAAATGCTTGTAGGGTGGAGGATCAGGCGGTGCTCCATGTCGATCACAAAGACGACGCCAAAGTAGGTAATCAGAATCATTCCAAGCAGGTATTCAATTTTTGGCGGGTTGATCCATGTGTAAACACTAGCTGAAAGGATCGTAATCAGAACAATCCATAGACGCACTTTGCGGGAATGTCCATTTTTGCACGGACGAAAAATGAGATAATCTTTCCATGTGAATGGCGCATCGCATTGCAGGCAGGCTGGCTGGCTAAGCCGCCGTGTAAATGGCAAAACATCAGCAAGGTAATTTATGAGATACCCCGCAATGCATCCGAGTAAAATGGGTACGATCAGTGTTATAGACATCTGTAATTATTATAATTCCAAATATAAGCGCCTTGTGAAGTTGATTATCACGCAAGTCAACTGTAATGTTCTTGGCGAATTAATAAAACTGCCTTACAATTTCGAAAGTATCAAGGAGATGACATGGATGAATTTGTGATTGAAGGCGGTTATGCATTGCGGGGAGAAGTAACTCCATCGGGAAATAAAAATGCCGCACTACCATTGCTGGCCGCGTGTTTGTTGACCGAAGAACCGGTTGTGCTTTATAACGTGCCACAGATCCGCGATGTGCTGGCAATGCGAAAACTGATCGAAAGCCTCGGCGCTCACGTGGAAGAATTGGATCGAAATACCTGGCGGATCACAACTCGGAGAATTGGTCGCTTCACATCTGACCCGACCCTGTGTCGGCGCATTCGCGCATCGATTCTTATCGCAGGGCTGGGCATTGGCTCGCTCCCACGGTCTTCGTCTTCCGCCCCCGTGGTGATGTGATTGGGCGCCGCCGTTTGGATACGCATATTTGGCATTGCGCGCCTTGGGCGCAAAAAACATACGATCGTGTATTTGATATTGAAGCGGATGAATTGCATGGAGCCGATATTCTTCTAGATGAAGCCAGTGTGACCGCAACAGAAAATGCTGTCATGGCGGCTGTATTGGCCAAAGGCGAAACTCATATCCGCAATGCCGCATCTGAGCCTCACGTTCAGGAAGTATGTCGTTTTCTAAATGTTCTCGGAGCAAAGATCGAGGGGATTGGTTCCAATACTTTGCATATTTCAGGTGTGTCGCGTTTGACAGGCGGAGAGTTCACTATTGGTCCGGACTTGCTTGAGGTGGTTAGTTATATCGGCGCTGCAGTGGTTACGCGCGGTGAAATTCGGATTCGGAACGCCGGTGTCGAGCACCTTGAAATGGTACGGCAGGTCTTTCATCGTTTAGGCGTGCATTGGCAGATTGATGGGAATGATTTGATCGTTCCTTCGGATCAGGAGCTTGTAATCGCATCTGATCTGGATGGCGCAGTCCCTGAGATAAAGACAAATGTTTGGCCTGCTTTTCCGACAGACTTAACCAGCATCGCCATTACCGTTGCAACTCAGGCTGTTGGCTCTGTGCTTTTTCACGATTGGATGTTTTCTGGACGCATGTATTTTACAGATAAGCTTGTGAGTATGGGAGCCCGCATCATATTGTGTGATCCGTATCGAGTCGTAATTCAAGGACGTACACAACTTTATAGCGAGAAACTGGAAAGCCCTGACATTCGTGCAGGCATGGCGCTGGTATTAGCGGCTTTGGCGGCAAAAGGAACTTCGAAGATCCGCAATATCAGTCAGATCGAGCGCGGATATGAACGTGTGGATGAGAAGCTAAGATCGCTGGGCGCGAGAATTACAAGAGAAACAGAATAAAATAAACATGACACACCCCGAATCTCATAAAAAGGAGAAGAAGGGAGGGGGATGAGAAAGCCAAAGAAGAGAAAGAGCAAAACGTAAACGATAAAGCGGAGCTGGAGTGATCTGGCTCCGCTTTCCAGTACGATGGCAAAAGGTGTGCAAGAGCCAGGAACGTAGTTCAGAAAAAGAGGGATGGAGAAGGAGAGCAGGAAAGAATAAACCAATCCTGTAATGGATAAGAGTTTGAGACGAGCATCCCATTGGAGAAGTCTGGGGCTTTCAAAAGCGAGTTCAGATTTGTTGTAGCGCAGCGCCATTTCGATCTGCCAGCGACGCGCATAAGCGAAAACGATTTTCCAGGCGAGTTCAGGAGAATGGGCAGGTTCAGAGGTGAGCAGATACCAGGGAGATTGGCCTTGCGGCGAGCGACCACGACCCAGAGCGGTTGATGATGAGTGCGATCGAAAACGGGGAAAGCGATAATCCCGGCTTTGCGTTCACACCGACGACGCGCATCCCAAACCAGACGGTGATCCCAGGAACGCTTGGCTTTGCTCAATTCGCCTGGCTTTTTGAGTTGTTCGAATTCATCCAGAAATTGATAGTTCTTTGGCCAGCGCAGAATAAAGCGAGCACCTCGCAAGAAAGCTTGTGTCAACCAGGGATTGCCAGCAAAGCCGCGATCCCAAAGATGAATAACTTCCTTGCCCCATAAGCCATCGATTTGATCAAAAACTTCACATTCTTCCTCCCTTTTTTGACTTGCCTCTTCTCCACGTGTAGTCCACCAGCGCATATGTGCCAGAGTCGGTGGACCTTTATGTCCGATTACCAGCACCTTCAACCAGTGAAATCCCGGCACACAGACGGGACGTCCACCAGGCGGATTGAAGAAACCAGGCTTGATGCGTTTCAGGCGACTGGCTTTGCTTGAGCGCACGGCGCACAATCTCTCCGCTTGCAGGCTCTCTGATTTTTCCAGAACACTCTCGTCCCAGATCACCAACGGGCGTTCACCTTGCTCTTGCAGTTCTTCCACCCGTTGACTGGCTTGTTCCCAATGAAATTTCTCGATCTCGCCCCCTGTCCATTTCTGACTGTGTAACAAGTTACTGATCCGCTTTGTCCCTGCTTGACAGGCTTCCGTTCCCAGCAGGTATCCTCCCAATTCGCTCAACAGCAGTCCATTGTTCCGATGGCGATGCTCAACAATTGCCATTACCAATCCCAGCAAGGTCTTCACCAACCGCCGATCCATTTTCTCGTTCAACTCGCTCAGCACTGGTTTCAGGTACTTCACCAGACGACTTTCCATCTCCTTTGCTTTCGCTTGCTTTTCCTCCGTCTTTCGTTTATCTTTTAACACGATAGACCTCCTTTGTATCTGGTTTTCGCAAACTCAGCTTACATCAGAGGTCTATCTTTTTCCATCCCTCATTTCTTAATTTCGGGATGTGTCATGTTTATTTTCAAATTTTATTATTTACGGCACCGTGATTGATTCTTTTTTGATAAGCACTCTGAACTGGTGATCATCGCCCGGGCGGTTATTAACACTACCAGAAGCGTTGCCCGTGTTGCCGTTGCTATATGTTATCCATGCCCATGCAAAATATACACCTTTGGGTAATGAAAGCACACGCTTTTCGTTTTTAGCCAGGTTGTAGCTCAAAGCCCCGCATTGTGCAAATGCATTTGGGCTTAAAGTGAGCGAAAGGACAACCGTGCCATCGGTTTGGTTTTCAAATCGCACTTGAGATTGAGGACCTGCTTCCCCAACATTTAGCGGCTTCAGACAGTTATCTTGCCCAGCGGGTGCTAGTGTTGCTGTTGGTGGTAATAGGGGGGCAGACAGCGTGGGTGAGGCCAGTGCCGTAAAAGTCGGTAACGGGTGGGGCTTGGTGTTTCAGTAGGCGGGATTGGTGTGGCTGTTGGGATCGCCAACTGTGTCATGGCAACCATCGTCCATGCAGATGAAACAGCAGTGCCTTCAACTTCCGCGGGTGCTAATGTGGGTGTGCCCTGTGGTCCGCAAGCTGTTAAGAAAATAGCCAGCGCGATTAGCACAGGAAAAACTTTTTTAAACATTTTTATCTCCATTTTTTATTCTTCCAATTGTTATTCCATGGGAGTTTTAGTTTTGACTAATAACATCCAAAAATTGGGTAACCACTTCACGCAACATGCGTTCAGGTAAAGCGCCAACTTGTCGATGAACCACCTTGCCGCCTGAAACGAAGAGCAATGTGGGAATTCCTTGAATACCAAATTTCTGCATCCATTCGGCGTGATCGTCGGTGTTGATCTTTGCCACCACCAGCTTGCCTTCCTGTTCCTTGGCTAACTTCTCAAGTGTAGGGGCGATCATCTTGCACGGACCGCACCACGGTGCCCAAAAGTCCACGATCACCGGCAGTGATGATTGCATCACGTCTTTTTCAAAACTCTCATCCGAAATATGAATAGGTTCTCCAGCCATTTTTACTCCAATTTTTTTTCTCAAATTCCATGCAGTTAATCCAACTTCCATCTAACCAGTTTTTAATTGGTCTCCCAACGTTCCGATCAGGTCGTTTTTGTCGGTTCCTGAAAAAGCTATGTCCCCTTGCCAGGATGATGAAATTTCGCACCGCACGTTTGCGGTTATTCCTTAAAAAGTATAAATATAAAACACTTTAATCCCGCATGATATAATCGCGCGTCATGGCTAATTTATTTTCACGATGGAAAGATGGACTCTCCTCGCACCAGCAAGGCTGCATTTGGTCAGATCGCCTCCCTGCTTGGCGCATCAGAGATTACTGAAGAAACATGGGATGATCTGGAAACACTTCTCATTCAAGCGGATATGGGGATCGAAACCGCTTCCTCCGTTTTGGAGTCTCTTAAGCGCATCCAGCGCACCGAGGGCCTGATTCGTGCCGATGAGCTTTCTGTGGCGCTTCGACAGGAACTGCGCGCGCGCCTCGGATCCCCGCCTGCTTTGAGTTTGAATCATAAACCTACGATTATTTTGGTTGTAGGTGTGAATGGCTCTGGCAAGACTACAACCATTGCCAAACTGGCTTCGCGCTTTAATTCTGAAGGGCGGAAGATTCTACTCGGGGCCGCCGACACCTTCCGTGCCGCAGCGATGGACCAACTCCAGGTTTGGGGTGACAGGCTAAAGGTCGAAGTGATCGTTGGTGCCTCCGAGTCCGACCCTGGCGCAGTGGCGTTCAATGCTGTTCAGGCAGGCGTCGCCCGCAGTGTAGATATCGTCATGATTGATACTGCAGGACGTTTGCACACGCGTTTCAACTTGATGGAAGAATTAAAAAAAGTGAATCGGGTGGTGGGCAAGGCGCTTTGAAGGCGCGCCGCATGAAGTATGGCTCGTGCTCGATGCAACGACGGGACAAAACGCGTTGCAGCAAGCTCGTTCATTTAAAGAGGCTGTACATGTGACTGGTGTGATTTTGTCGAAACTTGATTCATCTGCACGTGGCGGCATGGCGTTTGCCATTCAACGTGAATTAGGCTTGCCGATCTTGTTTGCTGGTTTGGGGGAAAAGCCTGAAGATTTGCAACCTTTTGACCCCGACGCTTTGTCGATGGTATTTTATCCAACGCTTA
>NZ_JADJSO010000026.1:0-31543 GCF_016711665.1 Candidatus Villigracilis saccharophilus | reverse complement strand
AATTCCGTACCCAGGGGAGCTTGTTATTCTTGCGCTGGTTATTCTGGGAACGTATCGGTTTTTTACTTTCCTGGTTTCGGCACACCGCCGCTAATAGTGTCTGTGCGCGCGTGGTGCTTTGGTTTGGGCTTTTTTATATTTTTGGGCGGGCACACCTGCTCTGCATCCTCCCACGCACTTCCTGTTTTGCGCAACAGCCGACCGGCTTCCATCCCGACGGTGATCAGCATACCCTCCGGCGCAATCGTTGCGGTTTTTCTTGGGACCCAGCTCCGCATCAACGTTTATTCCAGGCCCGCGATTTTCTACCCGGCCATTGGGGTACTACTGGCTGGGCAGGAGATCCCTGCTTATGGTTACCTTGAGGATGAAAATTGGATACAGATCCCACATCCCGTGTTCCGTGGAATTCGGTAGCTCACGATCTAAGCCCCAAAGAGAATTGCAAAAACGGAAGTCATGCACGATCGCCAGCCGCTTCACGCATTCTTCGCTTCGACCCCGTTCATTGACCCCACGCTCGCGGCACTTTTGCTGCGCCTGTCAACCTGCCAGCTGACCCTTACCTCCGCCAAGCTGGGCGATCGCCACTTTTGGCGATGAACCATTGGACACGGGGCGAGTAATCATCGGAAGGTTGAGCTTAAATCTTGCTTTATTGGAGGGTTGGGCGACACTCCTTCCATGGGAGGTAGGTTGTGCATCACCCTGCAGGCGTGCTGACCGAAAGAGGGCACAAAACAAAAATGACCGACTTCCGTCATTTTTGCTTCTGGTCAATGACCATTAAAAGAACAGGAACCGCCGCCGCATCCGCCGCCATATTACTCCGCAGGCGCACCGCCTCCGCCGTGGGCGTCTTTTTGGCATTCGGGCCGTTGACCGCAAAGCCGGGCGCGCCATGCTGTGGATCGTCTACGAAGTCGTATCGTCGCGCTGGAGTAGGTAGTCAATGGAAGTTTGATCGACCACCAATTTAACCTCCCGTTCGCTTCGGAAAAGGGTCTTGTCGGCATCCTGAAGGCTGGTTATCCAATGCCATCCCAAAATTCGCCGCCGCAAAGGATCTGCCGCCGGGCGACGTAAAAACACGGAGGGCGCAGCCTTCCAGTTTTCGTTCGGTCAGAATGTTCTGGACAGCCTGTGAAGCAACAGGTGGGCAAGCGAAATAGTCTGTACGTCTAATTTTGTAAATATGGCTTTCCCATGTGTCGCAGAACGGACGAATATTATCAAATTAGGAATCCAGAATGTCAAACGCAAATATTAGTTTCTGGAATGTTTCTTAGGTTTGGACACTACTGTCTGTGCGTGACTGTAAAATCTCAGTGCATAGTAGCGTCCTTATCCTAATCCTATACCCCGAGGAATAACCCATGTGTTAGAAATGGGACTCACCCCAATGGAGACCGCTGGGATTTGGGAAGGTTTGGGGGTGGCTAACGCAAATTGGGTTGGTTTGTTGTGGGGTTTTTTCTGGAATGAACGTGATCAAAGATGGAGCGGAACGCTTATTTGCAAAGCAGATGGCTCCATTTCGCTTTAATTGCCATCTTGACGGTTGTGTTGTTCTTCTCTGGCTCATATCGTTCCGCCAACTCCTGAGGCCTTGGAAAGATCTAGCGCCTACTCGCCGGATCAGGTTCGATGCCGTATCGGCTTTGCCCGCGCGATCGCCTTCATTATGGGCGCAGGTTTCTCTCGCGGTCGGACGTATCGGCACGTGCATGGCAGTTGAAGCCAACGTGGGGGTTGCCTCCGCTTCCAAGCGTGGCTTTGCGGAGCGTTGCGCATTGCGTATCGCCAGCACCGTGACCGCATGCGCTGTACCGATGGATTGGCCCAACGCGGCGGAACGATCATCTTCACGACCCCCAGTATTGCCGCGCCGATGCTTTGCTCGGCTTTGGCTTTCAGCGGCACTCTGCTGGCGTTGTTCGCGCGTGGGCGGCGGCACTTTTACCAAGTGCGGCTGACGTCGGCGCTGACCCGGCCGGTAAGGTCGAAGCAGGCATCTCCTGAGGATGCACTGGAGAAATCCGGCCATCGCCGACCTTTGCTGGTGATAACGTCGGTGACTGCGCCGGGCATGGTCATGTACATTTTGAATCGCTGGAAGCGCTATCGTTTCCAAATTTATTCTTGGTCTGGCTCTCTGGCACATTACCGCCTTGAGGGGCTTATCTTCCCTTTGATGGTAATGGCGTGCTTTCATCCACTATTGGGCACCTATTTCGTGAAGGCTGGAAAGTATCTCCGTGCAAGAGCAAGACGCCATGAAAGCTATTTTCATGGATCCCCTTGCTCCTCTGCCGTAGTTTCTGCCGTTGTTCTTTATCGCGGGCTTTGGTATTTGAATACACCCGAAATGAGCGCGTGGGGCGGATGGTAAGTGCCTGCCAGGATGGCCGTTGGTGTTGGTGTTCTGCTGGCTATCGTGATTGACCGCTTGACCGAATACTTTACCGGGCATAATACCGCTTCTCCTGTGAACGATGCCAAGAAAGCCGCGGACACTGGTCCAGCGAATTTCGATCCTCAATGGTATCCTCAGGGTTTTAATCGTCCGTCTGGTCTGTGCTGCGCATCGCGTTGACCACTGCTTCGCGTCCATCGTACTTGGCACGATCCAAAACCCATGGATGCCGTTGGCCGCTCGACATTTATTTTGTACGGCGTGGCAATGACCGTATTTGCGGCTGCTGTTGACCCTGACCGTGCAACAACGTGGCTATGGACTCATTTGGGCCCCATCGCGGATAACGCGAATGGCATCGGTGAAGCGTCCTGGGTCTGGGAGGCGAGGCGCTACCCGGGAGGCCCAGCGATCATGGCTGACCCGGATGCGGTCGGCAACACGACTCAAAGCCATCAAATAGCGGGCGCACATCGGCTCCAAAGGCGTAATCGCGGCGGTTTCGGGTTGCTCAGTTCATTCCGGATGTTTCGCGCGCAGGCCATTTGGAATGTCAGCTCCCAACAACCAGCGATCGTGATCCGGCGCGGATGTTCCTGCAAGTCTTCGTAGGTATGTCGATCGGCGGCGCTCTGCCGTGGTTGTTCTCTTCATTTGCAATTCAGGGTCAGTAGCGCGCCGCGTCTCCGCCATCGTGCTGGAAGTGCGCCGCCAGTTCAAGCTGGGGCGCGCGATTGCAGGTCAAACCCGATTACGCGCAGGCTGTCGAAATTTCAACAACTGCCGCGCAAAGGAATTAGTCCCGCTTGCCTTGCTCGGCATCGGGACCCTCACCGGGCTCAGCCCGTTCCCAGGCGTAAAGCGCTCGGCGGCTTTCTGGCGGGCATCATCGTCTCCACAGACCGGCTACGCCCTCCAGTTAACCCCCGGGCGGCGTGGGATAATGCCACGTGGCAGTTTCTACCCGAAGATGAACCAAAAGATCTCGCGCCAAACTGGCAAGCCTCGGAACGTCGCTGGTGCTGGCGTGGTGGCGGACACGGCCGGTGATCTGTTCAAGCGATGTCGCCAGCCCCGCCCTCAACCCGATTTGTGATCAGCGGTTGCAGAACCTGGTGGTAGTCATCACGTTCGGGCGATCGTGGTGAAACATTCCCGCCGCAAGCGGCGTGGACCATCGCGCAGTATGCTGTCGGCCCGGCTTCGCCCGGCTTGCTGGGCCTGGGCGGTCATGCTCTGGCGCTTTCCGCCCTTCCGGCGGCAGTTATTGGAAGCGGAAGAGCCGAAGAAGAGGGCAAGTAAAATTATTTTAGGTGCGCCCGTCAGAAATGGCGGGGTCTTTTTGTTGAAAGTAATTTCAAAATACTTGTGCAGTATTTGATTTTTGGAGAATCAGATTTAGTACAATAGAATAGAACTGCCATGGAGCGCAAGTGGATTAGAAATTTTAATACTTATTGTTCTAAAAACATTTGCTTGTTTTCATAAATCTTGGAGATTGGCATGAAAGCCCAACAAAGATTTGACTCCTCCAGTTATCACTTCTTGTGTTGTTGGTGGTTGCGTACGCCATTTTTCTCAATGCGCGGTTATCTGTAATACCAATAAGGATTTCTCTGCCTTTGTTGTTGCTGGTGATGTGTCTTTACAAATTCTTAATGCCGCCCGTCCGGGTTTAAAATCCTACAAAATTCAGACGAAGGCCAGGATGGTTGTTTCATTATCGGAATGGCATTGACGCCATTTACAGAAAGAAATTGATTTTGGATTAGGCTTCACTACTCCCGCTTATCGTCACACGTATTATCTACCCGCTCCTAGTTTTGCCTATTCTCTTGGTCAGATAGTTTGCGTTCCTTCGTTAGTGTTTGTAAATTATATTGCTTTTATGCTTGATAGCATGGCTTTAAAGGTTGCTCTTTGTACAAATGGTGCATTTACATGGATTATGGGACTTGCTTTGCCCTTACCCGCTTTTATTTACGCTGTCTCGCGATACGACTGAAATAGTGGCAGGAGTATTTCTGCGCTTCTAATTTTATATTTGTACCAACAACGCCAGTATCTATCAGGAGTGCTTTTTGTAAAGGCTTAACCAGAGAAACGACTCTGTCGTTTCGGGCATTTTACTGTAGTGACTATTATTTTTACTCGTAAACGTCAGGACTTTCGGAATTTATGGTTTCCTACTTTGATCCCTTGCCATTAGTTATGTGGTTTTAAGCGTGCTGCAGGGAAATAATGGAGTGGTCAGGTAATTCGGGTCATCCATTTTAGCGATGGTTTGGCATTCCATTGCTTTGGTTTGTTTCGCTTTGTTTACTTGATTATTCCACCCGCGAATTTTATTCATGTATTTGGTTACCTGAGGTGCTTTTCTTTGGCATTTACTTTTTTACAGGATTGTGTTGACGCTTTGCGTTCCAAAAGCTGTAGCTGGTTATAAAAATATCTTGGTGTATATATGTACTTGAGTTTAGAGTAAAAATGGCGTCCAAGAGCGTGTGGTTGAAGCGAATGTTAAAACTGAAAAGCACCACTCACGGACTTGTAGGTAGTCCAAACCTGGGCTTTTTTGTTCTTGAAGACCACTGGATAACGAACGCGGTGGCGGACACAATTCATTTGGTTCGCTGCTGCCTTTCCAGCGGGTCTGGGCGTAGAGGTCGGGTAAAATCTAACCCAACAAAAATGCGAAAGCGGAGCGTCAGGTGGACTGATAAGGGGTCAGCCTTGGCGCGCTGTTGTCTGCCTGTGGATACCAGGTTGATAATCTTCCTGCACCGCATCACGCAGTAGAAGCAAATTGCCAATATGCCAAAGCACGTCAAAAATCATCCATTGCTGTGCACTCACCAGACTCTGAGAACGGTTGCTGTTGAGTCCCATGTGCTGCTTCAGAAAACGAAACATGTGCCAATGGCGAAACGCCAAAGATAAATACGGCAATGACCGGAAAGAGCAACACTTTGTGGACCCGTCCAGAACTAGCCAAGTCGGACGTTTGTATCGTGCGGTTCCATCCTCTTTGGAGTGAATTCCATTGTACCAGAGTGTCGATCATGCTCGCCAGTTTTTTGAAATGTAGTTCATGCTCAGGGCTTCCTCACCTGCACAGTTTGTTTCCCTGAGTTGTGCTGTCCTTTTTGCCACGATCTTCTGTTCGATGAGAGTCATTCAACTTGAAAGTTATTTCCATGTTTGCGGGGGTGCCATGACTCACCCTTTGGTTTCTCTTGAGGCTTTTCGTACAAGTTGATGCGGTTATGCAGTTTGATCAGTCCAATTGTATGCTTCAAATGCTCGAAAATGCCTAAAAGAATTTATCTTCATAGCGGCCATCTACCACCATCACTTTCTTCTGGCGACCATGGGCATCCAACTCCCGGATCGTGTACCGTTGCTTACCTTTGCGTCCGTCGCTTCAGTATCGATCCCTTCAAATATCCACTGGGGCGCCCAGGAACTGCCGAAATTTATCAGGCGTACCAACCATGAATACTTGTGACCAAAGCGCATCGCGCCTTTTGCTCGACTTCAAATGACGTCGGCATCCGGCAAGGTTTCGCCTGCTCGTGTTCGTATGGCGGCCATCGACTGCATATACTTTGTACGCCTAACTTGTTTTACCACCTTCAGTATGCATGCTGGGAGCGACAGAATTTCATCCATCCATTTCTCCGTTTTCCAGTCCATCGTACAAGCCACTGCAAAAACTTCCGCTGAAGTGGTTTGCTCGCCTGCTCAATCACGGTGTAGAACTTACTCGGACTCATTGTCAGGGCGTCGATCAGGTCGAACAATATATCTGTCGCCTTCTCAGACTTTATACTGCTTTTCGGAACTCGCCGGAGAGATTTTTATCGTTCATCGAAAACTTTACCAGCAAGTTCCATTTTGAGCACGTGCTGAACTCTAAACTCAAGTAATGTAATGATGATGCTAACCTGTAGGCTGTTTGGGTTGAGATTGTATTTTTCCGTGTTCTTCCAGAAGTATATATTAGCAATAGTCATCCTTTGCAAATCCCCTACTATTGTTAAAGGGGATGGATATTAAACATTAGCAGTGTTTTTGGACACCTGGACCCAGTCTCGCTTAGACAAGCAGTGGTTGTAAAAAACATTACAAGCCAGTTAATTTGCCTAAAAACTGTTTCTGGCCCCTAGGGGAAGAAGTCCCCCAGGAGCTCAGCTATTCGATATATTGGAATGTTGGACGGTAGGCTGGTGAATTTTAGTTATTCTCTCTGTAAGTCGCCACTTGACCTCAAGGGGCTGTCCAAAAAGAGATGTAAGCACTTCTAAGGCAATCTAAAAAGAAGATCCAATGCGGGGTATGAAAACGAGGTAGAAAACGAGCAATCCCAGATATCTGAACCGTCACATGTGATGTGAACCGGGTTAGGTGCTGATGGGAGCTATGATGAAAGATCCCATCAGAACATCTGGTGCGAGGGTAAACAAAGCCGAGCGAAGACCTGAGAGGATGCATTGTTGAACAATACTTGCGGCGGAGGGACATCAAGCTATCATCCGCAGATGGTGGTGAAATCCTGTACTGTTTTATAACATCGTGACTCTCCCTGTTCGAGAACATCGTGCGCCCTACCCATATCTGGTGGTGTATCCTGATAATAAAGGAAGGTCGCCATGGAAGAAGAATGGATAGTGGATCGCAGCAAATTAAGGGGGGTATGGTTTGAACACCCGAATTGGAGTCGGAAGAAAATTGCAAAAGAAGTGGGGCGTTCGGAAGCCTGGGTAAGGAAGTGGCTAAAGCGAATTCGTCAAGCACCATTGGAGGATCGCGAAGTTCTGAATGGACGTTCACGTGTACCCCATAAACTTCCGCCTTCAATCCCCGAAGAAGTGGTGAACAAGATTCTCGATATTCGCGACCACCCGCCACAGCAATTAGGGCGTGTTCCGGGTCCGCTGACGATCATGTATTACTTGAGCAAAGAACAATCGTTGATGGACAAGGGTGCGAAACTGCCGAGTTCCACGAGTACGGTATGGAAAATTCTTGATAAACACCATAAGATCCCTCGCCCCTTGCCGCCAATTCCCGAGCCAGAGGAGCGACCCGCACCCGGGGTGGAATGGGGAATGGATTTTCATGATGTCAGTACTGTCCCGGCCGAGCTGAAGGCAAGCGGCAACATGTGGTCGAAATCCTCAATCTGGTTGATCATGGTTCTTCAGCTGTGGTTGCATCAGAGCCAGCCAGTGACTACAATGCTGAAACAGCGCTCCGCAAAGTTGCCGATATTTTGCAGGACACAGGTTGTCCAGATCGCATTCGCCTTGACCGCGATACGCGCTGGGTAGGGAGTTGGACTGCCAAGGATTTTCCCTCGCCGATGCTGCGTTTTCTGCAATGTTTGGGAATTGAGCCACGGGTTTATCCACCTCGACATCCTGAAAAAAATCCTTTTGTCGAGCGCTATCATCGCAACTTCCAAATACGAATGCCAGCTAGTGCAGAATCCCTGGATCTGCCCAATACCGTTGAAGTTAACAAGCACTATGTCCAGTTCTACAATTTTGAAAGACCCAACCAAGCTATCACCTGTGGCAATCAGCCACCCCATGTTAAATTTCCCGAGAAGCCTGATCTAACCCCCGTGCCGAAACCGTTGACCCGGATCGTTGGTTGATGGCGCTGACTGGCAAGACCTACAGACCAAAGTTGGATTCAAAGGATGTTTTCAGTTGGGCAACCAGGCCTGCCGTTCAGAAAAGTCGTCGCGGGCAAGTCGTTGTGATCTGGGTGGATGGACAAAAAACGGGCATTGAATGTGCAAGGATAAAGTGATTATCAAAACCTTGTCGATCAAAGGACTGAAACTGCACGATGAGATTCAAGAGTATCTTGAACTTATGTGCAAGGAAGCCATCTCATCTTGGCGTAAGGTTCAGCATCGGACTGTCAGATATGGGTAGGGCGCACGATGTTCTCGAACAGGAGAGTCACAGATGAAGTGAAGTCAAGGGTGCAAAGAAAAAACACAGATAAGATAGGATGGAAGGAAGGGAGCGAAAAAAACAACAACACACCCATTGCCACTTTTTGCATGTTGGCAAAAGCGTTGACAAGAGTTGTATAATAATATTGAGCGACGAGCCCGCAAACCCCGCCGTGGGTCTCCTATTTGGGAGTTCACACTATTTTGTGTTTGGGACGTCGCTCCTTTGATTCTCCGCTAAAGCCGAAGAGGGCAGTCGGATCAGTTTCTTCGAGCCCCAGGGGATGCTTGTCAGATCGCTCCCCAAATGCAGGGCATCCAATCCTTGACGGACAAATTGTGCCGCAGATTGACCCACGGGACGATTACCTTTTCCAATCTCGTAAGCAAACTTTAACAATTTGCGTCCCACTATATCAGGTTCGGCAAAGTGATCGGTAGCCTGCTCGGACAACACATGCCAGACTGCGACAAGCAGTTTACGCGCGATCGCCACAATCGATTTGTTGCGTCCCAAACGCGGTTCTAAACGCTTCAGTTCGGACCGCCAATGGGGTGGGTGTTAGCAGCTACTTGCGCCGCCTCCACCAACACTGCGCGCATGTCCTTTCGTCCAGCCTTGGTGATCTTGCCTGTACGGGTGGTCAATCCGCTATCGTGAATCCTGGCGCCCAGTCCTGCATACCCTACCAGGTGTTTGGCGTCTTCAAAGCGGGTGATCTCGCCAATGGCCGCAATGAGGGTCAAGGTCGTTATACCAAAGCCAGGAAGCTGGATCAGTCGGATCACGCGTTCATCTTTGGCTGCCAATTCTTTCATGGTAGAAGTGATCCGCACAAGTTGATCCTCGGCAAACCGCAAAGTTTCCAGGTCGCTCTGCAGGTTGACCTTCTCCAATTTGCCAAGTGGCAAAGCGTTCCACCACTCTCTTTGGGCTGGATGAAATGGATTGCCTTCAGGTGGTGCAAAGGTGATGCCGTTGTAGAATGGCGTGCAGCCGATTCTTTGCCTGTGTGGACAGCCGCGTCAATTTACTTCGCTGCGCGACGAGTGCGCGCAGTTCGCGCACTTCGACTGGCGGTACCCAGATGCCCACCAGCAGGTCTTTGGCCAACAAGCGCGCCAGAATGGAGGCTGCAATCTTGTCCGTCATTACTTGAGATCTGGTGATCAGTGCCAGATGTGGTGGGTGCACCACGGTCACCGACATCACATGCGCCGAGAATTCATCATACAATCCCCAAGTATTGGTGGTCATCTCTAGCGCAATTGCATCTTGCTGATTGAGTGTTTTCTTCATCCAGGCTTCAAGACGGGAAAACTCAACTCGCTGCGCAGGCAGGACTACGTGCAAGTCAGCATCCACGCCCAGCGCGATCAAATAGTACTTGTGGACATCAAGTCCAATATAACGTTTGGGAATTATTTTTTGGGTGCTCATGGGGTACTCCGATTAAAATTGAAAGTCGGGTACGTTCATTTTTGGGCCACTGGATCACACACAGATACGGGCTTGTTCTGAAAATTCTTGAACTTCCGGTTAAGCCCGGATTCGAACGGGTCAGTCCAAACACGATGACGGGCTGCCTTTGCTGTAAGTAAATCAGAATTAAAGGCTTCCCAGACTCTACCTCGACTGGACCCTAACGCAGCGTTCCCGGATACGCGTTCCCGTTCACTGAACATTCATAGCATATCCAAAAACGTACCCGACCGCAACTCTATTCTCGAGTTGCATTTTCATGCTAACACGATGTTATAAAACAGTACAAATACAATCAGCAAGGGGCGCATGGGAAAGTGTATGGCATGGATGGGAAAGCCGTACGCGGGATGCGCAAGAAGGATGATGAGGAGTGGCGCGAATATTTGTTGAGTGTGTACGATGTGGAGCAGAAGAAGGTGCTGAGTCAGGTGGAGGTAGGGCGCAAAGAAAATGAGATCACGAAAGCACCCAAAGCACTGGAAAGTGTGGAAATTTCACAAAAAGTGGTCACCGGGGACGCAATGCACACCCAAAAAGCGCTTTCAGCCCAGATTGTGAGGCAAGGCGGAGACTACATCTTTCCAGTCAAAGAAAACCAGTTGAGCCTTTACAAAAACATCCAACAGCTCTTTGCCCCAGAAGATCCGAAGGCTGGATTTGGGAAGATTGAGACCGATTTTCAAACCGTCGAGAAAGTCAACAAGGGACACGGACGTCTTGAAAAGCGCACTTTGACTACCAGTGAAATGCTCAACTCCTATTCGACTTGGCCGGGTCTGGCTCAAGTCTATCGCTTGGAAAGACAATTCCAGTGGTGGCGCAGTGGACGTTGTTATCGCACATCCTGTGAAGTGGAATTCGGGATCACCAGTTTGTCCCGCAAAAAAATCGCGCCAGAGCATTTGTTAGATTTTCGTCGTCAGCATTGGGGCGTTGAAACCGGATTGCATTACCGGCGAGATGTGACATTCAAAGAGGATGCCACTCGCATGACCATCGGTCATACCGGGAAAATATGGCCTCCATTAACAATCTTGTGATCGCTCTGATTCATCAGGCTAATTTCCAAAATGCAGCTCAAGCAAGAAGGTGGTTCGCGGCTCATCTCCCCGAAGCTTTTGCCCTACTTACCACCCCTTTTTCCTGACCTTGGAAAAGCCATGATAAATAAAAACTCAAACCTTGACAAGAAAAACTGTTGGAAGTAATATTAGAACAGGTGTTCTAATATGAGCAAACTCAATCAATTTTCCCTGATGATCGATGCATTAGCTGAACTTGCCGAAGAAGAGCAAGCGCATCACACTCCGCCCGCGCCTGGTCTACCTAATTTAAGATCGGTCCTTGCGAACGCATCCCCCCTGCCCCCGGAAGCGGTATTCCTCGGCCTCGCAGAAGATGGATTGCCCGTGCTATTAAATCTATACGATCCCATCCCAGGTCCCATTCTCATTAGCGGAGATCAGGCCAGTGGAAAAACCACACTCCTGCAAGCCATAGCCACTGCCACCGAGCATACGCATTCGCCTTCAGACGTTCAATACAGTGTCATCACCCAATATCCAAAGGAATGGGATGACATTCATTCGAAACAGAACAACGCGGGCATTTACTCAACACAAGACCCAACAACACAAGACCTATTGTACTCGCTTGTGACCTGGGCGCATAACAACAAAGGGGATCAACAATCCGTATTGCTTCTGATAGATGATCTGGAAGCCTTAACAAAACTAAATCAACAAGCCGAGCAAAGTTTGCGCTGGCTTTTACTGCGCGGACCCAGCCGCCGCGTATGGCCGATCGTCACAATCAATGCAGGCCGCGCAAGGCATATCAACCTTTGGCTGGAATTCTTCCGCACTCGGTTATTTGGAAGGATATTTGATTCAACCGAGTCAAATTTACTGACAGGCGGTTCTAACAAAAACCTCAATGACCTGACTGCCGGCTCGCAATTTGTCATGCGGGAAGGAAGTAACTGGCTGAGTTTCTGGATTCCGTCCCTGGATCAATAAAAGGAAAAACATCATGCACACTGGAATGTTATGGTTTGATAATGATCCTAAGACTACTTTGAGTGTAAAGATCCAAAAAGCCATGGAGTATTATAAAAAGAAATTTGGGGGTACCCCGGATATCTGCCTTGTTCATCCAAGCATGCTGGATAGCGGTCAAAGACAATTTCAATTGGGCAAACTCACCATCCGCCCTTTCCAACCAATCATGCCCGGACACCTATGGATCGGCATTGAAGATCAAAAATAAAAGAGAGTTGATCTTAGGATTCGAGATCTCTCTTATCAGCTAACATCCTGCGACCAGTATTCGCAGGATGTTCTTATTTAATTTACGATATTGACATGATCATCGGACAATGACCCGCCAAACAAGTGCGCGGATAATTTTTTTACTATTCCCCAATTGCCACAACAAATGCAATCGCATGCGTCGCCGTATGACTCAAACTCACTGACCAATTTGACAGACCCAGTTTCATCGCCAGGTTCTGACCCGCTCCATGCAGGTACAAATGCGGCGCGTGATTCTCGTCACCGACCACTTCTATCTCAAGCCAGCTCACATCGCCAATTCCGCAGCCCAAAGCTTTGGCGACCGCTTCTTTTGCTGCGAACCTTGCAGCCAGAGATTCCAACCTGCCTTTGCAATCCTGCTGTTCCAGCTCAGTGAAAATGCGCGCAACGAATCGTTCCCCATGACGATCGATCGCTTCACGAATACGCGCAACCTCAACAAGGTCAACCCCGGTGGAAAGATTCATAAAATAAGTTATGGACCCGCCGTTGAAATGACCAAGCGGTCTGGATCTATGTATTTTCGGGAAGTCTCCAGCACATCTGCGCGAGTTACGTTTTTCACCAAACCTTCATAGCGCTGATAATAATCCAGCCCAAGGTTATACCGTTCAATATTCAATATTGCACTGGCAACACCGCCATTCGACTCAAGAGACAGCGGCAAGCGTCCAATGTAATTCGCCTGGCTATCCGCAAGTTCCGCCTTTGTCACACCGCTCTTTACAAATCGGCGCAGCTCGTTTTCGATCAAACTGATCGCCTTCTTTAAGTTCTTCGGATTCACACCCGCATTGACTTCCCAGCTTCCAGGCCCCGTCCCGGAGTTCAAGCTTGAGGATGCGTAATAAGCGAGTCCGGACTTCTCACGCACCACATCCCCAATGCGCCCCATCATGCCAAACTGCCCCAGCACCGAATTCCCCAAAGACGCGGATAAAAATTCAGGATCCATACGGCGCGGACCGATCATGCCGATCACCAGATCGGATTGTGACTTGCCCGCTATCGTGTGATGATGTTTGACCGTTTTCTTAACCGGCTTGTGCGGAGGTAATTCCTGCTTTCCAGCCTGACCTGGAACATGCCAATTCCCGAGGACGCGCTCCATCTCTTCAACAGCTTTTTCAGGCTCGATCGCCCCCACGATGGCAACGACCATGCCTTTCGGTCCGAAGTGGAGGCGGTGAAATTCCTGCATATCCTTTCGCGTTATGGATTGGATCGTTTCAATAAAGCCATCACTGGGCCTGCCGTACGGGTGGTTTTCAAACAACATCCGTTCAAAGGCCATTGACGCAAGGTCCATCGTATCCTGCGCACGGATCGCAAGACCGGTCAATAATTGAGCTCGCAGTTTCTCTACTTCATCTGCAGGGAAAGTGGGCGTTGTCAATGATTCAGCCAAAAGACCAAACAAAAGCGGGAGATCTTCCACAAGTGCGCGGCCACCAAAACTTGTGTTATGTACGCCTGAATCAAACCCCATGCTCGCGCCGACAGATTCCAGTTCGTTGTAGATCGCGTCAAATGTACGCGTTTGTGTACCGCGCATCAACGAGGAAGAAACAAAATCCGCGAGACCGAGTTTCGCGTCACTTTCAAAGATCGCCCCTGCGGGCAGATATCCGCTCATACTGATGGAAGGACTGTCAAAACTGGAGCGCGCAAGAACGGTGATGCCATTGGAAAGTGTTACACGGTAAATATCGTCCGGACCGGGGCAGGGATGGTTTTACTGATCTCAGAATACGCTTTGCCATTTATGCCTCCGCGCCTTTCGGGATGTAAGTGCCAATCACGCGGCTTTTAGGTTGAAGATATTTCTGCGCCACCCGCTGAACATCCAGCGGTGTAACCTTTGCCAGCTTATCCAGATAGGAAGTAAACCATTCATACGATGAGAACATTTCCACATACCCCATCCAAAAAGCCTGATTGGTGATATTCTCGCTCCCGTAAGCAAAGACTGCCCGCGCCTGTTTTACCGCGCGTTTAATCTCATCGCTGGGCACTAAAACATCCTGAATATTTTTTATCTCTGCATCCAGCGCTGCCAATGCTTCTTCGGGTTTGCGTTTTGGGTGGTTGGTGATGGTGATGCGATACAGATAAGGATCGATCGTTGCTTCAGACCAGCCGGATACATCCACCGCATATTCCTTGTCCACTAATGCGCGGTAAAAGCGCGAAGTTTTATAAGATAACCCATTGGCACCGCCAAGCAGGCTATCCAGAACCTGCAGAGGAAAATAATCCGGGTGTGTGGCTTCGGGAAAACGATAGGCAACTTGAATAAAAGTCGTCTCGCCGGGACCCTCCACAGATAGGCGCACCTCGCCTTTTTGTTCAGGTTCAGGACGTGCAAGACGAGGCGGTGTAGATCCCTTTGGAATAGGCTCAAACAATTCCCTGACACGCTTCAGCATTGATTTGGTCTCAAAGTCGCCCGCCATACACAGCACAGCGTTGTTCGGGACGTAATATGTACGATAATGTTCATATAGATCATCTCGTGTGATGGTATGCAGATCTGCCATGTCGCCGATGATCTCATGGTGATATGGGTGCACATGAAAGGCTGTATTTTGAACCGCTTCGGTCAGACGAAACATCGGCTCGTTCTCATGCCCCTCACGCTCAGAGATGATGACCGTGCGTTCCGATTCAACTTCCTTCTTATTATAGGTACTATTCACCATGCGGTCAGATTCAAGACGCAAGGCGAGATCGATCTTGTCAGCCGGCATGGTCTCAAAATAACGCGTGGAATCATGCGAGGTGGAGGCGTTCCAGCGACCGCCCTCGCGTGAGATGGACTTATCCAAAACCTTCGCGGGGAATTTTTTTGTCCCCTTAAATTGCATGTGTTCAGTCCAGTGCGAAATACCGGTTCTGCCTGTCGGCTCATCTTTTGAACCGACCCGATACCACACCCAGGATGAAATGATAGGCGCGGTGTGGATCTCTTTGAGCATGACCTTCATGCCATTCTTTAAGACAACCTGTGTAATCTTGTTTGCCATTTATCTCCAGAAAATCCTTCTAAAGTAATGTTTTCATAAAATATCCCGCAAGTCGAAGTAAATTTCCAGAACCTGCGGGATGATCAGTTCAATGTTAGATTAATTATTTACAAATTGATTGCGCATCCAAATTGATCGCGCCCGGATTGATCATGCAGTAATATGGCTCGACCACATTACGCAAACCAACGAACGGATCGTGCAGCTGCGTTTCATTCAACGGAATATCCACATCCACATTCAACGAGACGGGGACGGTGGTGTCTACTGGAACGGTCAAGTTTAGCACAATGGGAAGGTTCGTTCCCTGCGGTAGCACAATGGTTGCCAATGCCCTGGTGATATTCAAACCACCGGTCTGCACTGTGACAAGCGCATTGCTGATCGTCACGTCCTGACTCAAGACCACATTTGTTTGTTGATTTAACGCAAGATCAAATTTGACGGGGATCGTAGTTTGGACTGGAATGGTCCGTGTGATGTGAGCTCGATCCATTTTTTCGAAATTTGTATATAGACCTCCCAACAAACCTGTGCCCATATCTGTCACGCTATTTTTAACACCATTAACATTAAGGGACGGGAGGTTGGTCCAAGCCAAAAACAGGACAATGGCCATTGCCAAATTGATGGTAAGAGAAAGGATGCTCGCAATCGTCCAAAAAGGAGGTCCAAAGTTATATTTGCGTTTCTCTTTAACAGGAACAGATTCGGTATCTGCCGGATGTGTCAAATCTTTTCTTACAGGCGTCACATTCGCAACATCTTGCACTTGCGCTGAAATAGTAGATTGCGTGTCGATCTTTTTTTTGGGAAGACGATTAATTGCAGACTGTCCATTCAACATATTCCGCATGCGAACTCTGGGATCTTGTTTGGGTTCAGTGTTCATGGAGACTCCTGTTTGGAAAAAATCATGCTCAATAATGACTTAAGGTTAATATTAGCACAGATACCACCAGACCACGATTTTGATTTTCAAGGATTCCTCACAAAATTCTAATCTGACGGCTGGTAACTTTTTGGAAGATTTTTCGACTAATAGGACAATGGAGTAATTATAAAAGCATGATGAGAACTCAGTTTAATGACTTGCTGATTGGATAATTCCCCAATATAATCACACCGTTTTTGTCTGAATTTACGGAGGTAATAAGTGAGTGAACAAAATTATTGTGTTGCAGTGATCGGAGCAGGTCCAGCGGGTTTATTTGGCGCGCGCGAATTGGCGAACCAGGGTGTTCGGGTTGCCCTCTTTAACCGTGATATTAAACCCGGCGGATTGGCGGAGTACGGCATTTACCCTGAAAAGCATATGATGAAGGAAGGGTTGCGCAAGCAATTCCGCGGCGCGATGGAAAACCCAAATCTTGAATATTTTGGCAATATCGTGATCGGAAATAATGGCGACATCACGCTTGATGAATTGCGCGGACTGGGCTTTGACGCCGTGCTTGTCAGCGCAGGCGCGCAGGGAACCAAATGGCTCGGCCTGCCCGGCGAAGAACTTGAAGGCGTGTATCACGCCAAGGAAGTTGTGTACGCCTACAATAACCTGCCGCCTTTCAGCCAAAAGAATTTTCGTTTTGGAAAACGCTGCGCCATCATCGGCGCGGGTAATGTGATGGTGGATATCGCTCGGCATCTTATCAATGTGCAAAAAGTGGATGAGGTCATCGCTGTCGTACGGCGCGGACCCAATGAGGTCAACTTCACCAAGGAAGAGATGAAGCATCTGATCTCATATTTGGATATGGATGAATTCGAAAATGAAATGGCACGCGTTCAGCTGGTTGCGCAAGCGGTCAATCAAAACCTTGAAATTGGCCGGCAAAAAGTGTTGGATGCTTTCGCGAAGGCAGATCCCAAGACCGCCAATGCAAAGTTTCATTTTGACTTCCTTGCCTCCCCCACTGCCATGTTCGGAGAGAATGGCGCGCTGACCCAATTGGAAGTGGAAGATAATATCCTCGTTGAAAAAGAGGGCAAGATCAGCGCCAAGGGAACCGGTGTCAAACGTCAGCTTGATGTGGACACGGTCATCTTCGCCATCGGCGATAAGGTGGATGAATCCTTTGGCCTGCCGACCGAGTGGAATGAGTTCATCAAAAATAAAGAGCCGCGATTCCCTGTGGAAGGCATTTCTTATGAGTCTACGATCGAAAGCGTTTTCGTCGGCGGATGGTCGCGCAAGGCCAGCGAAGGCTTGGTTGGGTATGCACGCAGGGACGGGACAAACGCAGCCAGAGCCGTGTGGGATTATCTACAGACCAAGACACCCGCCAACGCCAACATGGACGATGTGATCGAAAAGATGCGAGGGTTGAACAAACCCGTCATCATGAAAGACGACATCAAACGGCTTGAAGCGGTCGAGGCGGAAGAAGCCAAGAAATGTGGGCTGGTAGAGTTCAAGTTCTCGAGCAACGAAGAAATGCTGGAAGCAATGGAACTGATCGAAACAGCGTAAGAATTCTCCCCTTTCTTTCATCAGGAAGGGGAGTTTTTTGCTAATAGAATTAACCACAAAGGAACGAAGGGACACAAAGGAAAAAACCTTTGTGACACTTTGTGGTTAAAAGGATTTTGAACTGATGAAACTATCCACCCCTGAATTCCGCGCCATGCAATCGCTGCCCCGCAAGCTGGGACAGCGATTTTTCGAAATGACCATGTTCCGTCATATGGGACTGGACCTGCAAAACAAGGATGTACTTGAGATCGGCTGCGGCTCTGGTTATGGCGCGTACTTGCTGAATCAACTCCGGCCAAAAAGTTATATCGGCCTGGATGTAATGACCGAGCAAGTGGAATTGGCGCGCAAGAAATATCCGCAGTTCAAATTCTTGATCCAGGATGCCGAGGATTTAAGTCAATTCGAAAATGAAAGCAAGGATTTGGTTATCATCTTCGGGGTTCTGCATCATATTCCCAACTGGCGGAAAGCCATTGATGAAATCACGCGAGTGCTGAAACCAAATGGAAGTCTCTTCCTCGAAGAACCGCGCGGAGTGGACATCAAAGTCTTCGATGCCTTCTTCCGCTGGGGACATCCGAACACAGATTTTGGTTTGAATGCCTTGGATGAGTATCTTGCAAAACAGGGATTAAAAATCGTCAACAAGAGATGGACTCCGTTGTTGACGATGGTACATACACGCAAATAATATCTCGGAGCTTAAGATCACGCCTCTCGCCATTAAAACGATAACCAGCATCATTTTTGGGGGACTCAAAACCAAGTTGTCAATAAGGCTGGTATTTTACTTACATTCAGTCTAATCTATTACCTATTTCCTGATAATTCAAGTACTTTTTGAGAGACAATAATGGAGGCTGATTTTGTAAGATGCCCATAGTCCCATGCAAATGGCTCATATTTATTTTCCAGCGCCATGGATGACAGGCAATTATTTTCCAGACAGAATATATCTAAAAGTGATATGAATAAAACATGGTTTTCATTTGCCACGTCGTAAAGGATGACATCCGTTTTCTTAATTTCATCGTAAAGATTGGAATAGACAAAGGCCTCGTCAGTTAATTCTACATGTGACTTAAGCAGTACCTTGGGCAAAGTCGGTTTCCATTTGGGCACACCACCTACAATCACTATTTGTGATGAGGGCGATCGCAACTTAATTAGTGATACTGTCTCCAATAAGGCTTGATCCAAACCCGGCTTGATCTGATCCAATGGCGCACTCCAGTTGGCATGTAAGATAACCTTCTGAGGTTTTATTTCTTCGATTTTGTCTAATACACCATTATTAATATCCTGACAGTTTGGCCGGGAAATCGAACTATAGCCGATTAACGGCACACACCCAGATGCGGTCAGTTGCGCCACGGCGGGATGATTTTTTCTCATACCGAACGATAAGGCTGCCGCATGAGAGTCTCCCCAAATTAAAATAGATTCGGCCGCCTGTTCGGGATAAAAACATTCCACTGCAAAGTCTGTGAATTTTTGTTCCTCATTAAGAAGACAGGTCTCTTCACGGTAGATTTCCTTTATTGCATATTTTTCAAATGCCATTATTTCTTTTTGATTATCAGTAAGCCGACTTTCAAACCCCTTGGATAGAAACCCCAAAAATCCAACTATAATTAATACGGCAGAACCGATCAGGGCAAATAAAAATATGGCGGGTCTGTCAAAAACGATTTTATTTCTAAAAGGCTGTTCTACAAACCGCCAGCTTAAATAAGCAAGCATAAACGAGAGAAGAGCAAGAGCTGAGAGGCTAAGTTCGCTCAGTTCAAAAATGCTTCGGTATCTGGCAAACGCAAATAATGGCTGGTGCCAAAGATAAGCGCTATAGCTGATCAATCCAATAGTCACAAGCGGCTTTGCACTCAACAAGCGGCCTGTCAATGTTTTTGACGAAGAAAAGAGAATAATCAGTCCGGTTCCCAAGGTTGGCAGCAGCGCATATAAGCCTGGGAAAGGGGTTTTTTCATCAAAACAAATAACCGCATATACGATCATCGACAGTCCAACCAGCGACATTACTTCACTTAATCTTTTTTGTGAAAGGAGCGTTTGGAGCTCTTGTTCACGATAAAGAAAATAATAAGAGAGTCCAGCGCCAATTGCCAATTCCCAAGCCCTTGTTGGCAGAAGATAAAAGGCCGCCTCGGGCTCGTTGTAAGCCCCCCATTGTGCAGCAGTAAGGCTGATTGCCGCAATGATCATAAACGAGCCGAAAATCCAGCGTTTGCGGTAAAGCGACATCAATACCAAAAAATACGGGAAGAGAATATAGAACTGTTCTTCAACAGCCAGACTCCATGTGTGCAACAGCGGCCTTAATTCATTTGCCGTATCCCAATAGCCGGATGTTTGCCGGAATAGAATGTTTGAAGAAAAAGATAAGACGGCTATCAGGCTTCGAGAAAAATCCTTCATGTCCGCGGGGACCAGCCAAAGCCAAGCGCATATGAAAGACGCAAGCAACACAGTGAACAGCGCAGGCATAATTCTTCTGGCTCTTCTCTCGTAAAAGGTGACCAAAGAAAAAGTTCCCCGGTCCAGTTCCGAAAGAATTATCGTTGTGATCAAATAACCGCTAATGACAAAAAAGATATCTACGCCTATATATCCGCCCCTGAAATACTTAAAGCCTGCGTGGAACATGATGACTGTGATTACGGCAATTGCTCTTAGCCCATCTATTTCTGCACGGTATT
This sequence comes from Candidatus Villigracilis saccharophilus, assembly GCF_016711665.1. Lineage (NCBI taxonomy): Bacteria > Bacillati > Chloroflexota > Anaerolineae > Anaerolineales > Candidatus Villigracilaceae > Candidatus Villigracilis > Candidatus Villigracilis saccharophilus. The sequence goes on along the minus strand of NZ_JADJSO010000026.1, from coordinate 11,136 downwards.
TCATTCGTTCCACTGGCTTTTCCTCTAATTTCCATCCTAATTTTCTCTTCATACATAAAGAAACACAGGTAAAGGCAGAAAATAATATCTATGCAAATGTTATTTATCGTCTATCAACTAATTAAAAAGCTCAAACTCTTCGATTCCATGGGTCTTAGCAATACGGGCTACTTCCTCACGTCCTTCTATTATGATAACTCTAGCTTCCCCTGCTTCACGACGTTGTTCGCTAGTAAGCCGACCCGTTGTTACAAAAACAGCAGCATCAAGACGTCTTGCAAAACATCCAGCAAGAAATTTTAGCCATTCTTCATTTGTGGGCGCTGTATTTGCCGCATGGAATTTTACTTGAACGCCAATAGATTGGACGCCACTTCGGTTTTCACCAAGCTCATTTCCTATAACATCTAATCCTCGTTCTCTGCTCTTATGATGTCCCTGATGATACCAAGTGTAGTGCGGATACATACATCTAAGAAGTCTAATAACATACTGCTCAAATGCTGAACCTCTTACTGTATTTGAAAGGAGTGTTTCAGTTTGATCAGTATCGACATTGAAAACTTGCTCAGAGGCATTTTCATCTGACTTTACGAACTCTCTTCCTTCGGGCGTAATACGCCATCCTGGGTTATTAGTATCATGAGGATATAAATAACCAGCTCGAACAGCGTCGGTATTTATATACTTTCGTAAACTAGCCTTACCTTGTTCTGAAAGTTTTTCTCCGCTTAGTTGACTTTCAACGGCAGCATAGATTTCAGAGGTTTGAGCAACTCCACCATTAGAATTAATTTTTTGAAGGGCAATACGAATTTGAGGATCCCCCGACAAACCTACCTCTGCTCCGGTTACCCCAGCCTTATTTTTTTCCATAAGTTAATTTATTCCTTTCTATGTTTTTGATGATTTAACCGGTGTTGTACCAATGGATTAGTGTAAATAATCCTTGGACATAGTATAAACCTAATTATTTTTAAGCTTTCATTTTATTCACCCCGTAAACCGTGAGCCTCCCTAGCGCTCACGGTACGTTTTTTAGGTCTTGTTATTATGTTCGACAGTAATAACCACGTTCCCTTTCTTGTTTCCGCTTTCCATATAGCGATGAGCCTCGGCAGTCTGTTCCAACGGATAGCGCTTATCAATGACCGATCTTAGCTTCCCCGCCTCAATCAGCTCTTTAATGGAATGCAGATCCGCGATCTTTTCACCAGACAGCGCGCAGATCACTTTTTTATCGCCGACCTTCGAAGTCCATAACATCTGTAAAAGTTGTTTCATCTTAAAACTGGCCAGAAGGTAGCGTCCATTGGGATTTAACGAGTTTTTACACTGCGCAAACGAACTCCTGCCCAGAATGTCAAAAATAAGATCATAGGTCTCGCCGTTTTTAGTGAAGTCTTCCTTGGTGTAATCAATGACCTTATCCGCGCCCAGAGATTTCACAAACGCGAGCCTTGGGGTGCCGCATACGCCTGTCACATCTGCCCCATAATGTTTTGCGAGCTGAACCGCGGCGGAGCCGATCGCGCCAGAAGCGCCATTGATCAGGATTTTTTGTCCGCGCTGAATATTTACAGTCCGAAGCAAATTCAAGGCGGTCAGCGCTCCATACGGGACAACAGCAGCCTCCTCGTACGTCATGTTCGCGGGCTTGATCGCCACCAATCCATTTTCAGGCATACAGATATATTCGGCATTCGCGCCCATGTTCTGACCGCGATATCCAAAAACATCGTCACCTGCTTTAAACAGTTTCACATCCTTGCCGACCGCTTCAATTTTCCCAGCCAATTCGCTCCCCAATATTTTATTTTTAGGCCGGCTCAACCCAAATGCAATTTTTGCAAACAGCCAGAAGAGGAAAAGCATGTTGAACTCGCCAGGCGAAGTCCCCTTAAAGTTACGAGCCAACGTGTCGCCATAATTTACCGAGACCGCGTATATTTTTATCAGAACTTCATTGTCCTTCGGGGCAGGTTTTTCAACCTCAGCGAGATGAAGCACATCGGGTGAACCGTATTCTGTGTAGATGATCGCTTTCATGATTATTTCTCCAATAAAGGTTTGAATGGATATGAATAAATAAGCTGTTATTTGTGTTCAACCGTAATGACTACTTTTCCACGGGCGCGGCTTGTTTCAAGATAACGGATCGCTTCAGCAGTCTCGTTTAATTTATAGGTTCTATCGATCACAGGGACAACTTTTCCAGTTTCAAGCAGTTCCTTAATAAACAGCAAATCCTTTTTGTCCACTTTGGCTGTCTCCATCATGCCGACCTTTTTGCCTCCAAACAGCATAACCTGGAACAAATGGAACATGGTCGTAAACCCAGCAATGGAGCAAATTCCGTTGGGACTTAATGCGCGCTGACAACCTGAAACTGAAAGATTTCCGATCGTATCAAAGATCAGGTCATAACGCTGATCGTTATTTGTAAAATCCTCCTTGGTGTAATCAATGACATGGTCCGCGCCGATCGAGCGCACCAGTTCCAAATTCCGCGTGCTGCACACGCCCGTGACTTCGGTCCCATACGATTTGGCGATCTGCACCGCAAACGTCCCCACCCCGCCAGACGCGCCGTTAATCAAAACTTTTTGACCTGATCGAATCTGCCCCTTATCACGCAGTCCCTGCAATGCAGTGAGTGCTGCTACCGGGACGGCTGCCGCCGCTTCATACGAACTGTTGGCTGGTTTCGCCGCCAATAGCTTTTCACTTGTGCAGGCATATTCTGCAAAACTACCCTTGAAGATGTCTCCAAACACCTCATCTCCTATTTGAAACTGGGTTACATTTTTGCCAACCGCTTCAACGCGTCCCGCTACATCTGCGCCGAGTCTGGGGTCTCTGGGCTTTTGAAGTCCAAACTCCACACGAGCCAGGAATGGCGCACCGCGCATGGAATGCCAGTCCAGCGGATTTGCAGACGCGGCGTAAACTTTTATCAAAACCTCATTGTCCCCCGGCACAGGTTTTTCCACATCTTTATACTGTAGAACATCCGGTGATCCGTATTCCGTGAATAGTATAGCTTTCATGATTCTCCTCGATAAATAAAATTGGTTATTTCTTTACGTATTACAGCGTAGGAGGTTTCAAGAAAGTCCTGCAATTTTTACTGCTTCGATCATTCGGCTTTTAACTCCCTCAACACTTCCTGCGTATACTCCCCTATCAACGGCGAAGATGAGCGATACGCCCATGGTGTATCGCTCATCTTCAAAAGAATTATTTCTTATAATGTAACGCAACAACTCCCGAACGAAACGTTTTTGACCCGACAAGTTTTAATGTAAGGTCCCTGCCCGTTTCGAACAAGCGCGGACCTTTTCCCGCAATGATCGGGTGAACGACAAAGTGATACTCGTCAATGAGATCCCATTGTGCAACTTGCGCTGCGATGTTTAGTCCACCAATGGAAATATTTTTCCCTGGCTGTTGTTTTAACTTCATAATCTCTTCTCGAAGATTTGCGTGGAGAAGCGTCGTGTTGTTCCACTCCACGCTCTTCAACGTCGTTGAAAAGACAATCTTTGGTATTGAATCGAATGTACGCGCAAATTCGTTGGTCACCTTCGTTTCCGATTGATCCACTGCGACATCGTGCCAGTACGGATACATCAAGTGATACGTGTTGCGTCCGAAAATTTCAACGCCTGAATCACGCAAGAGCCCAGTGAAGTACTCGTGCAATTCGTCGTCGACGATCCCCGTTTCATGACCACAACAGCCGTCTATCGTGATGTTGATTGCAAAAATAACTTTTCTCATTTGTTGTTCTTCTGACATTATTTTAATCCTTTATTAACTGAAGGAAAGTGTGCCAACGCAAACATGAAGATTTCAAACGCAATGACTCTGAAATAAAAAATCGTTGGGCATAGTATAAACCCAATTATTTTTAGCATTAATTTTTATTCATCCCTTCCATCATCAAGATACCCCAACTCCCTCAACACCTGTTCAGTATGCTCCCCCATCAATGGCGGATGCAGACGGTACTGCACGGGCGTATCGCTCATCTTTAACGGCGAGCCAACCAAAGGCAGTTCGCCAATGGTGGGATGATCCATCTTCACAAGCATTTCGCGTTCTTTTACAGTGGGCATGGAAAAGACCTGTTCAAAGTTTTGGATCGGCCCGCATGGGATTTCGGCTTCATCCAGTTTCGCCAGCCACTCGGAGACAGAGGCGTTCTTGAAAATGGACGCCAGCAAGGGAATGATCTCCGCGCGGTTTTGCACGCGCCCGGAATTTGTGGCGAATTTTTCATCTGCCGCAATTTCAGGCTTCCCAAGCATTTCACACAAGCGCACGAACTGTTTATCATTCCCCACCGCGATCGCGAACCAACCGTCACTGGCTTGAAAACTTTGATACGGAACAATATTCGCATGCGCATTGCCGTGACGTTTCGGCAGTTTGCCGGAGATCAAATAATTACTTGCGACGTTTGCCAGCCAGCCTAACTGCGAATCAAATAATGAAATATCAAGATGCTGCCCGCGTCCGGTCATTGTCCGCGCCTGTAATGCGGCTAGGATCGCAATGATCGCATTTTGCCCCGCGAACAAATCCACGACTGCCACGCCTGTTTTCATTGGCTCGCCTTCGGGCTCACCCGTGATGCTCATCAATCCGCCCAGCGCCTGGATCATAAAATCATAACCGGGCTTATCCTTCATGGAACCTGTCTGTCCAAAACCTGTGATCGAGCAATAGATCAACTTTGGATTCAACTCATGCAGGGTTTCAAAATCCAGACCAAATTTTTCCAGCGTACCGGGGCGGAAATTTTCAACCAGCACATCACTTTGCAATGCAAGGTCACGCAAAACTTTTTTGCCCTCGTCCGTTTTCAAGTTGATCACAATGCCGCGCTTGTTGCGGTTGACGCATAAATAATATGCGCTCTCCCCTTCCGCGAACGGCGGCCCCCAGCCACGCGTCTCATCGCCTTCGGGTGGCTCTACTTTGATCACATCCGCACCCAAGTCACCGAGAACCATCGTACAATATGGGCCAGCGAGCACGCGGCTTAAATCCAACACACGAGTTCCATTTAAGGGTTGAATCTTTTTCACAGGTTGTCTCCACAATATTTTATTTCAAGGCAAAAAATGAAATTATCTCCTACAATAACCGTTGAAGTTGATCCCGATTATTTCAAATTCACAAATGGCAATAATCAGATTCAGCTAAAAACATCCATCAATTTTATTATGGAAAACAATCTTTACACGCCCATGCAGATCGGTGGGAACAAAGATATTCCTGGCTCAATCTGCATTAATCTGTTCGATCCAAATATAAAAGAAAATCCTGAATTAAACCGATTCAATGCACTCCAATTGTTTATAGAGTATGGAATTGGAAAAATGTTTGAGAAAAAATTACTCCCACAGTTAAGACCACTAATCATCTTTCAAAAAGATGAAAAACTAAGCAAAATCCTTTGCGGTTTCCAAAAAGGTCTGTTGCAAAGTGTTGCAATTCTAGCTGGTGCAAGAGATGTACAATTTGAGCGATGAAACGCGACTTATATTTTAGCAAACCAATCATGAATACGGCGGGATCGTTGGGATTCGCGCCTGATCCGCGCAGCGGGATTGATCTGGATTCATTCGGAGCGTTCATCACGAATCCGATCTCTCTCCGCTCACGCCTGCCGGCTGCCCAACCGGCTGTGATCGAGTTCCCCGGCGGATTCCTGCTACATTCAGGGCTGCCGAATCTCGGTCTATCATCGGTGCTTAAAAAACATGGTGCGCGCTGGAACCGCGCAGACATGCCCATCATTGTCAACCTCATGGCTGACCGCCCCGAAGAGACTCAGCAAATGGTAAGAAGCCTTGAGAATATCGAGAACGTGATGGCGGTGGAACTTGGCTTCGCGCCATTATTATCGGACGATATTATTCTATTGAATTTGGAAATGTGTGTTGGGGAATTGCCGTTAATATTTTCATTGCCTGCTGAACAAGTATTGTCGTTGGGACCAAAATTAATTCAAGATGGAGCGGCCGCGATCAGCGTAGCAAGTCCGCGCGGAGCGCTTCCCCTCACCTCTAACTCCTCTACCCTAACGGGCACAAGTCTCGAAAAGGGAGGAGGACTCGTCACTGGCAGGCTGTATGGCCGATCGTTATTTCCGCGCTCGCTGGATCTTGTCCGCTCGGCGAGGATGATCGGGCTTCCCATCATTGGAGCGGGCGGAGTGTGGACAGAACAAGACGCAGCGGATATGCTGTCAGCGGGGGCAATGGCTGTCGAAACAGATGCCCAGCTTTGGGTTCCGAAAGAAGCGATTTAGACCATTGACCATATGATGGACCATCCCCAGCAACAATTGTCAACAGTCAATTGTTTATCGTCTATCTTATAAAAAAGAAAAGAGCCCCGCTTTTCAGCGAGACTCTTTTTGGTTGGTTAAGAATTACAGAACTACGACGTCAGCAGCTTGTAAACCTTTGGGGCCTTTTTCGATTGTGAATTCGACTTTCTGGCCTTCCTGCAGGTTCTTGAAGCCTTCGCCTTTGATGGCAGAGAAGTGGACGAAAACATCGGGGCCGCCTTCGCGCTCGATGAAGCCGAAACCTTTTGTGCCATTGAACCACTTAACCGTACCGATTACACGATCAGACATTTTTTGCCTCCTACAGCAAATAAAAAATAAGGTGACGCAGTATGTCTTTCATCGGGCGGTCAAAAAACTCTCAAAGTCGTCCCTTGATCCATTGTCTTTATACTTCCACAACGAAAAGCCACTTGCATCCTACGAGCGCAACTTTATCATGAAATTCTCATATTGACAATTATTTTGCAAGTACCAAAATCATGACAGGAATATGACAATGGGCAGCACAAATCTTGTAAAGATCATAACCTTTGTAATAGAACACAGCCATATCCCAATATTTTTTGGTACTCCTCACCAGCGGCTTCATGAGCGATGTATTCAGCCGATCGCCCCTTCCATTCAACCTGACATTTCGGGTTAGCTTTGAGGTTGTAATACCATGAGGGGTTGTTTGTTTGCCCAAAGTTAGAAGCGATCAACGCGATTTGTTCATGCTCACTAAATCCATACAAGACAAGAGAGCGCGGCTGTTTACTTTTTGCGCCGATCATAGTGATCCGCAATGCGGGTATCCCCACAAGCTTGCTGGAAAAGAAAAACGCCCCGCGCTTATCTTCCAGAAAAGCCATCCACTCTGTGAAGGAAGGGAGTGATTACTGCCGTGACCGATCTTTGCATAAAGATGGCAAGCAAGCCGCGTTGGAATTTGTTGGGATGTGATCTCATTACAATTATTTTTCCAGCCAGATCGTGACAGGCCCATTATTGTGAATTTCCACATCCATGTGCGCGCCGAACTGACCCGTTTGAGTCGGCACACCGTGACTGCGTAATAACTCAACAAATCGATCCACTAACGGAGAAGCGACTTCGGGCAATGCGGCATCAATAAATGACGGGCGTCTTCCCTTGCGGGTATCAGCATACAAGGTGAATTGTGAAACGACGATGGCTTCCCCTTTCACATCCAACACCGAAAGATTGGTCTTGCCTGGTCATCTTCAAAGATGCGCAGGTTCGCTACTTTTTCAGCAAGGAAGGCCGCCTGCGATTCACCATCGCCATGACCAATGCCTAATAAAATCAGCAGACCATTTCCTATTTGGGAAATGGTCTTTTGTTCTACTGTGACACTTGCCTGGGAAACTCGTTGGATCAATAAACGCATATAATTTTCAACGGAGGGGCGGGGTAACCCCGCCCCTACAAGATTATGGAAGTTGCATCGCTTCGCGCACTTCGACCATGGTCTGCTCGGCGATGGCACGCGCGCGGTTTGCACCGTCATGCAAAATATCTTGGATCTTATTTGGGTCAGCCGCCAGTTCTGCGCGTTTGGCGCGGAAAGGCTCAAGATGTTTGTTCAGATTATTGGCGAAGCGTAGTTTGCAATCCACACAGCCAATACCGCCTTGCGGCATTCGGTATTGATCATGTCCACTTCCTCTTGTTGAGAGAAGAGTTTGTGCATGGTGAACACGTTGCAAATATCCGGGTTGCCCGGGTCCGTGCGGCGCAGGCGAGCAGGGTCAGTGACCATTTCTTTGACACGCTTGACCGTCGCTTCGGGGGTGGTGGCGAGTTCAATGTGATTGTTCAAACTCTTGCCCATTTTATCTTTGCCGTCTATGCCAACGACCTTCAAGACTTCAGTATGTTTCACCTGAGGTTCGACCAACGCTTTTGTATGATAGCGATAGTTGAAGGAGCGCACGATCTCGCGCGCGAATTCGATATGTGGAGCCTGGTCAATGCCGACTGGGACAATATCCGTCTTGTACAGCACAATGTCCGCGGTCATCAAAACGGGATAACCAACCAGACCATAGTTTATATTCTCAGGCTGCTGGCGGACCTTCTCCTTGAAAGTCGGCAGATCGGTCAACTTGCCGAACTGTGTCACCATCGAAAGATAGGTATGCAGTTCCATCACCTGCGGCACATGCGATTGAACGAAGACAATAGAATCTTCTGGCGGATCCCCGCCGCGAGCCAATCCAGCGCCATTTCCAAGGTGTTCTGTTTCAGTTCCTGCGTGGTCTCGACCGTGGTCAGCGCGTGGACATCCACGATGCAGTAGATACAATCGTACTCATTCTGCATCGCGACATAATTATTGATTGCGCCCAAATAATTTCCAAGATGTTGCTTCCCTGTTGGGCGTGCGCCCGAAAATACTCTGGCCTTTTTTCGCCATTCTTTATCCTTCAACCATTTTATGAATGAGAGTGAGAACCTCGCCCGCTTCCGCGTGACGTTTCGCCTGTAATTTCGAGAAGACCAGTTCCCCGTTCACGCTGACCTCGAACCTGCCCCCGTCCGAAGGAATTAACGCCACCGATTCGATCACGTGCTCGTACTCTTTGAGTAATTCGTCCACCAGGCTCACGGCCCGGTTGGTGTAGTGTCAAACTGCGCAGTAGGTGATCTCGATTTTCAGCATGGAATTCTCCGTTTTCGATACTTTTATTAGAAAATTATAACATGGGGTCTCACAGACTTGCCCCTCCCCACCAATCACGCTATAATCTGTAGAGTTGTTATGGAAAGAAATGCAAGGAGAAAAAATGCCAGTCTATACTTATCGTTGTGAAGCTTGTGGATCCAATTTGAACGCCATCAATCCTTCACAGACACCCCATTAAAGAACCTGTCCGAGTGCCGCAAGAAAGCGCTTAAGAAAGTCATTACCCCAACCAAGATCATCTTTAGGGTTCAGGTTTTACCTGACCGATCATAAATCTCTTCGGGCGATACTTCAGAGATGAAGAAAGCCGACAAGGAAGGAAAGAAAAGCGATCAAAGGAAAACCACATCCACAGAAAAGCTTCGCGGCTGGAAACCAGCAAAAAGCTCGGAAAATAAAGGGGTTGATTGAATAGAGCGACGATGGTCCCGCCTCTATTTTTAAGAGAATGCTTCTTTTTTTCGCCTCCCAGTTTCGTCCAGATCGAAGCGAAGATCAGGGGAATGACAGCGAATGCCGCACTGACAAACGCCATCGTGTTATATCCCAATGCGGCGAAGATAAATCCGCTGCTTAAACTCCCAACGGCGGAAGCTGATCCGACCATCAGGTCACTGAAGCCCTGCGTGCGCGAACGTTCCAACTGGGAAAGTTGATCTGCCAGCAGAGTGGAGCCGCCCACATAACAACAATTCCAACCGAGTCCCAACAGAAATAGGAGCAAACGCCCAGCGGAAGCACATCGGGAGAGATCGTGGCAGCAACACAGGCGATCACAAGCGTCGCCGCGCCGACCATGATGACCTGTCCTCGCCCCACTGGTCGGAGCCGCCCGGAAATGATCGAGAAGGCATACATGCCGACCGTGTGGGCAGAGATGACGATCGAGATGTCACCGAGCATGTGATCATGGTCACGCATATGCAGGGATGTGATCACCATGACCAGCACCATCACCATTTGTCCGAGCACCATGCTGACGACCGCAACTTGCGCGGCAGGCTGACGAAGGATCGCTCGTACGCTTCGCACTTCGCCCGAGCCTGTCACTGCCTCGGGGAATTTTGCCGCCACCTCTTTACCGATCTCACGCGGATCGGGGCGCAGTCCAAAGAATACAACAACAGCCGCGATTGCAAACAGGATCATCCATACCAGGCAGACCCCCTGCGAGTTCATCTCCAAAAGGGTTCACGAATGCACCGCAGGTCCCGCCACAAAAGGACCGATCACCGAGCCGACCGTCCCGCCAACGACCACATTGAATGGTACGTCCGCGATGCTCGGGACGATTGACTTCCGCCGCCGCAAACGACCTAATTGGACCGGCAGAATTTGTAACGCCCATCAGGATCATGCCGCCAAGAAACCGAATGAGTGGATCATGATGGCATAGAACGCAATGCCTGAAACAAAAACCCCAATGCTCAAGCCGACAGTCAACTCCGCCGCGGCGGCGGATGGCATCGAAAACATAGCCCCACATAAATGCGGCAAACGCCCTGCCAAAGATACACGGCAGACGGAACACCCGCCCAGCTTGAATGGCCGCTAAGTTTTGCCGACAATGGAGTTGGGGGTTGCCGCCGCGATAAATCCCGCCAGCCGGTTGTGACCGTTGAGCAAAAAGAATGGTCGTTATTTTGCGCAATGGTTTCAAGATCTGTCATCGATAGTCCTTATATAAAGACGCGAGATTGATATTTCCAGTAGAAAAGCGACCTTGAGCAAAAACTCAAGGTCGCTTTCAAATCAACTATTTTTTACTATCGTCCCATCGCATCCATGATCGCCATACCGGAAGGATCTGAACGATGGCATTCAGACCGTCACCAGTCTGGAGACGTGTACAGGTGCGCCGACGCCGAGCAAGATTGGTCCGATGGCTTTGCATTTCCAAGACGAGCCAAAAGCTTGTAGGCGATGTTTCGCTGACTCGGCGTTGTAATAATTAATACATTAGCATCTCTTCACCGCGCTGAACGGATAGCGTTCTTTCCGATTTTCAGCAACAGCGGTATCTGCTGCATTTCGCCATCCACACGCAGGTCGGGGAAGGCGGGCTTGATCAACTCAA